>JAGQSL010000419.1 GCA_020439525.1 Acidimicrobiales bacterium
GAACCCGATCACGTCGGTGTAGCCCTCGCAGATGATCACCTCGTTGCTGCGCACCGCCTCGTCCTTGGCCCAGTTGAGCCCGTAGAGGACCTTGCTCTTGCGGTAGAGCGCGGTCTCGGGCGTGTTCTGGTACTTGGGCGGCCGACCGCCCGGCAGCATCCGGCCACCGAAGCCGATCGGATCGCCCTGCGGGTCGAAGATCGGAAAGAGGATGCGGGCCCGGAAGAAGTCGTTGGTGCCGCCCCGCTTGCTCTCCCGGCCGAGCCCCGCGTCGCGCAGCACCTTCGGCGAGAACGGCAGGGCCTTCACCAGCTGATCCCAGTCATCGGGCGCCCAGCCCACCTTGTAGCGACGGACGGTGTCGCCGTCGAAGCCCCGCTCGCGCAGGTAGTGGCGGGCGGCGCCGCTGTCGGCGCCGGTGAGGAGGCGTTCGTGGTACCAGTCGACCGCGGCGACCATCGCCTCGCGCAGCTTGCCGCGCGCCTCGCGCCGCTCGCCCTCGTTGCGGTCCGTGTACCGCAGGGCGATGCCGGACTTGGCGGCCAGGAACTCGACGGCGCCCTGGAAGTCGAGGTGGTCGATGTCGCGCACGAACGAGATCACGTCGCCCTTGGCCTGGCAGCCGAAGCAGTAGAAGACGCCCTTCTCGGCGTTCACCGAGAACGACGGGCTCTTCTCGCCGTGGAACGGGCACAGCCCCGACCAGTTGGCGCCCTGCTTCTTCAGCTGGGTGTGGGCCGACACGACCGCGACGATGTCCGCGCTGTCGCGGACCCGTTGCACGTCGTCGTCGAGGATGCCCACGGGCCGGACGGTACCAGCGCCTCCCCGGGCCGCGACCCGCCCCGGGCACCCGCAGTGCGGCCGCTACTGGTCGGCGTCGAGGTGCTCGTCGATGGTGGGACGCTCGCCCGGCTCGGCCTGGTCGGTCGCCGGCGGCATGACCACCTCGTCGCCGCCCGGCACCTGCGCCTCGACGCGTGCGTCGTCGCGCTTGTCGGCGGCGAGCGACGCCACCATCGTGATGGTGAGCAGCACGCTGATCACCACCAGGGAGCTCCAGGTGGGCGGGTGGATCCCGAAGAAGAAGCTGGCGAGCATCTTGAGGCCCACGAACGACAGGATCAGCCCGAGGCCCACGTTGAGGTACCGGAACTTGTCCTGCATCCCGTTGAGCAGGAAGTACAGAGACCGCAGGCCCAAGATGGCGAAGGCGTTCGAGCTGAACACGATGAACTGCTCGTGGCTCACGGCCAGGATCGCCGGGATCGAGTCGACGGCGAAGACCACGTCGGTGGTCTCCACCATGATCAGCACGGCGAGCAGCGGGGTGGCGAGGCGACGGCCGTTGCGCATCGTGAACAGCTTCTGGCCGTCGTAGTCGGGCGTGGACGGGATGAGCCGGTTGACGATCTTGAGCACCGGGTTGTTCTCCGGGTGCACCTCCTGGTCGTCGTGGGTGGCGATCTTCCAGGCGCTGTAGAGCAGCACCAGGCCGAAGATCGCGAGCACCCACTCGAACGCCTCGATCAGCGCCACCCCGGCGAAGATGAAGATCGCCCGCAGGATCAGCGCCCCGAAGATGCCCCAGAACAGGGTGCGGAACTGGTACGCCTTCGGCACCGCGAAGTAGCTGAAGATCACCGCCCACACGAACACGTTGTCGATCGACAGCGACTTCTCGATCAGGTAGCCCGAGATGTACTCGCCCGCCGCTTGCCCGCCGTGCCAGGCGAAGATGACGCCGGTGAACGCCACGCCGATGGCGATCCACACCGACGACTCGATGGCCGCCTCCTTGAAGGTGATCTCGTGCGCCGTGCGGTGCACGAGCAGGAGGTCGGCGATGATGAGCACGGCGATGAACCCCACGAAGAGGGCCCACTGCCACGGGTGCACGTCGAACGACGCGAAGTGGTCGGCGCGGCTGCTGGACTCGGCCAGCACGACGGGGAACATGGCAGGGCGCTCCGGCTGATCGGCGGATCGTGGTGATCGGGTTCTCGTTCAGCCGGAAGTCTCTCCGCCCCCGTGGGGACCAACCACCCCGGGTGCCGCGCGGGCACCGTGCTGACGTTGTGGCTGCGAGGGATACTCCCTCCCGGGCCCCGCCACCCTACCCGGGGCGCTCCGCCACCAGCGCGAACATGAGCGGCAGCCGGGGCGATCCCTCCGGCAGGCGGAACGTTCCGTCCTCGCGGCGCACCAGGTCGGGCCAGCGGGCGAACAGCGTGTGGTCGTGCTCCTCGAACGCCGTGATCCGCAGGCCTCGCTCGAGGAGCACGGTGAGGATCTCGCCCATCGTGTGCTGGTGCTCGACGGTCTCGTTGTGCGCGGTGGCGGCGCCGTCGGCCGCGTAGCTGCCCTCGTCGTCCCAGACGAGCGGCTCGTCGCTGAAGTAGTCGTAGGCCACGGTGCGGTCCGCGTCGGCGAAGACGTGGCTGAACGGGTGGAACTCCGACAGGAGCAGGCGCCCGCCCGGGCGGACGAGGGCGGCCACCACGTCGGCCCAGCGGGCCAGGTCGGGCAGCCAGTTGATCGCCCCGAGGCCGGTGTAGACGAGGTCGAACACCTCGCCACCCAGGGCCTCCACCGCGTCGTAGACGTCGGCGCACACGAACCGGGCGTCGAGGTCGAGCTCGGTGGCCAGGGCGCGGGCCGCATCGACCGCCGGCTGGGAGAAGTCGAGGCCGACCACCGACGCGCCGAGGCGCGCCCAGCCCATCGTGTCGAGCCCGAAGTGGCACTGGAGGTGGGCCAGGCGCAGGCCGGCCACGTCGCCGGCGAGGCGCTGCTCGAACGGCTCGACCGTCTGGCGGCCGGCCTTGAACCCCTCGACGTCGTAGAGCTCGGAGGCGACGTGCAGCGGCGTGCGCTCGTCCCACCACGCCCGGTTCAGCTCTCGCCAGTCGGCCACCGACGAGCCCCGATCAGAGGCCGAGGCGGGCGCGGACCACCTCGACGATCCCCTCGAGCGGCACCCGCTCCTGCTCCATGGTGTCGCGGTCGCGCAGGGTGACCGCGTGGTCGTCGAGGGAGTCGAAGTCGTAGGTGATGCACAGCGGGGTGCCCAGCTCGTCCTGGCGCCGGTAGCGCTTGCCGATGTTCTGGGTCTCGTCGTAGTCGCACATGAGGTGCGGCTGGAGCTGGGTGAGCAGCTCCTGGGCCGGGCCGGTGAGCTCGGGCTTCTTCGACAGCGGCAGCACGGCCACCTTGTAGGGCGCCAGGCGGGGGTGCAGGTGGAGCACGACGCGCGTCTCGCCGCGCACCTCCTCCTCGTCGTAGGCGGCCATGAGGAAGGCCATCATCGTGCGGGTGGCGCCCGCCGCCGGCTCGATGACGTGGGGCGTGTAGCGCTCGTTCGTGGCCGGGTCGAAGTAGTCGAGCTTCTCGCCCGACGCGGTGGCGTGGGCGGTGAGGTCGTAGCTGCCCCGGTTGGCGATGCCCTCGAGCTC
>JAGQSL010000420.1:0-370 GCA_020439525.1 Acidimicrobiales bacterium
GGGCCATGGAGTACGCCCGCGGCCTCGACGTCGTGCTCGCCCAGCACTGCGAGGACGACGCCCTCTGCGGCGGGGGCCACATGCACGAGGGGGAGTGGTCGGCCCGTCTCGGCATCGCTGGCCAGCCGGCCGAGGCCGAGGAGCTGATGGTGATGCGCGACATCGCCCTGGCCCGGCTCACCGGCTGTCGCATCCACTTCCAGCACATGAGCACGGCCGGCTCCGTCGCCATGATCCGCGCCGCCGTGGCCTCGGGGCTCCCGGTCACCGCCGAGGCGACGCCGCACCACTTCACCCTCACCCATGCGGAGTGCGCGGGCTACGACCCGGTGTTCAAGGTCAACCCGCCGCTGCGCACCGCGGAGGACGT
>JAGQSL010000420.1:421-2020 GCA_020439525.1 Acidimicrobiales bacterium
ACACCGCCGAGACCAAGGAGCTGCCGTTCGACCAGGCGCCCCCGGGGATGCTCGGCCTCGAGACCGCGCTGGCCCTGGCGCTCACCGAGCTCGACCTGCCGATCCAGCAGGTGCTCGCGGCGCTCTCGTGGAACCCGGCCCGGGCCGTCGGCCTCGGCCACCTCCACGGCCGCCCGATCGCCGAGGGCGAGCCCGCCAACCTCTGCGTGATCGACCCGGAGGCCACCTGGACCGTGTCGGGCCGGGCCATGGCCAGCCGCTCCACCAACACCCCCTACGAGGGCCGGGAGGTGCGCGGTCGGGTGCGCCACACCGTGCTGTTCGGCGAGCCCGTGGTCATCGGAGGCGAAGCCCAGCGCTGACCGCCCGGCGCGCCCGGTCCCGCCAGGCGTTGGTGTTCGGTGCTCGGTTGGCGCGCCCTGGGCGCGTGATCGGGGCGGAGAACGCGCCGGGATGGGGCGCGGTGTTCGGTGCTCGGTTGGCGCGTTCTGGGCGCGTGATCGGGGCGGAGAACGCGCCGGGCTGGGGCGCGTGACGAGGGCCAGTCCCGAGGCGGCCTACTTCAGGCCGGGGTGGCGGCTGGCGAGGAGCGGGACGAGGAGCTGCTTGGGCGTGAGGTGGGCGAACATCGCCGCCGCTCGGTTGGCCGGACCGGGGATCGCCACCGGGTGGCCCTTGGCGAGCGCGTCGATGCCGCACCTGGCGACGGCCTCGGGCGTCTCCCACATGAAGGAGGGGAGCGCGCTCTCGGCGTCCTCCTTCGAGAACCCGGCGGTCTCGCCGAAGCCGGTGTCGACGGGTCCGGGGCACAGGGCGGTGGCGCTCACGCCGGTGCCCCGCAGCTCGCCCCCGAGCGAACGGGTGTAGCTGAGGACGAAGGCCTTGCACGCTCCGTAGCCGGCCTGGCCGGGCAGCGGCTGGAAGGCGGCGGTGGAGGCCACGTTGAGGATCCCGCCGCGACCGCGCTCGACCATGCCAGGCAGGAACCGAGAGGTGAGGTCGGCGAGGGCGACGACATCGACCTCGATCATGTTCACCTCGGCCTCGGGGTCGCTCTTGGCGACCGGTCCGAGGGTGGAGAGCCCGGCGTTGTTCACGAGGAGGTCGGCGGTGAGCCCGAGGGCCTCGACCCGCCCCAGCAGCTCGGCCCGGGCGGCGCGATCGGACAGGTCGCAGGCCAGCACCTCGGCTCGCACGCCCGCGGTCGACAGCTCCTCGGCGAGGGCGGCGAGCTTGTCGGCGGAGCGGGCCACGAGCGTCACGCCGTGGCCGCGGGCGACGAGGTCGCGGGCGATGGCGGCGCCGATGCCGGACGAGGCGCCGGTGACGACGGCGGTGCGATCGGGTGCAGGGGTGGGGAGGGCCATGCGCGAACGCTAGGTCACCCTCACCCGTCCGCGACCCCGATCCCGCCGGATCCCGCCGGCACCGGCCGGCACAAAGCGGTACCCGCCCCAACTTCTGGCGTCATCGCACCCCGTGCGGGACCCCTCGCTCCAGAAGTTCGATGGGGTGTCGGCACCACCGACGAACTTCTGGCGGCGCTCGGCCCGATGCGGGCATGGGTGCTCCACAAGTTCGATGGGGTGGGTGGGCAGC
>JAGQSL010000048.1 GCA_020439525.1 Acidimicrobiales bacterium
GGCCACACCCAGCGCCTGCTGACCGTCGTGAAGTCGGGCTCCATCCAGGACGTGAAGGCCGCCCCGCAGGACAAGGTCCACGTGTGGCCGCACCTGCTCTCGATCGAGTTCGTGGCCGCCCTCGCCTGCCTGGCGTTCGTGTTCGTCTTCTCGATTTTCGTGAACGCCCCGCTCCTCGAGCTCGCCGACGTCAACAAGACGCCGAACCCCTCGAAGGCGCCGTGGTACTTCCTCGGCCTCCAGGAGCTGCTCGCCCTGTTCCACCCGATGGTGGCCGGCGTGCTGCTCCCCGGCATCGGGCTCGGCGGCCTGATGCTCGCCCCCTACATCGACCGCAACCCCTCCCAGAAGCCCGAGGATCGCAAGTTCGCGGTGTCGCTCTTCACCGTGTTCCTGATGTCGTGCGCGGTCCTCACCATGATCGGCTCGTTCTTCCGAGGCCCCGGGCAGCTCTTCGTCTTCCCGTGGACCAAGGGCCTCTTCTTCGAGCTGTAAGGAAGGAAGGCAGACATGAACCCCCTCGTCATCGTCGTGCCGGTGCTGGTGGTCGCCGCCGCGCTCGTCCTGTTCGGATCGCTGCGCCAGCGCGAGTCCGACACCGCCACCGGGTACCTCTCGCGCGAGACCCGCAGCCGCGACCGCAAGTCGCGCCAGGCGGCCGCCCTCGCCACCGCGCCCGGCGGCCGTGAGGTCGAGGGCGCCGCCCGCCTCGCCCGCAAGGGCGGCGAGCTGGTCCCCGTGGCCGAGGCGGCCCCGCCCGCGCCCTTCGTCGCCCCCGACGACGAGGAGATCGGCGTCTACCGGCGCCAGTTCCTCAACCGCTCCATCGTGGGCGGCTTCGTGCTCGGCCTGAGCGGCTTCGGCGCCGCCGTGCTCGCCTTCTTGTGGCCCCGCCCCCGCGGCGGCTTCGGCTCCAAGATCAGCGTCGGCAAGATCGCCGACATCGAGAAGGCCATCCAGAACGGCAACGGGTTCGCGTACTACCCCGAGGGCCGCATGTGGATCACCGCCTACCCGAGCTCGGCGCTCGAGAAGGCCAAGGCCACCTACAGCCCCGCCGAGCTCGCCGGCATGGAGGCGGGCGTGATCGCGCTCTACCAGAAGTGCGTGCACCTCGGCTGCCGCGTCCCGGCCTGCCTCACCTCGCAGTGGTTCGAGTGCGGCTGCCACGGCTCGCAGTACAACCAGGCCGGCGAGAAGAAGGGCGGCCCGGCCCCTCGCGGCCTCGACCGCTTCGCCATGAGCGTCAGCGGCGGCGCGCTCACCGTCGACACCGGCGTCATCATCCAGGGCCCGCCGATCGGCACCAACACCACCGGCCAGGAGGCTGAAGGGCCCCACTGCGTCTCCGGCTCGGGAGGACACTGATGTTGCTCGCTGCCAGCACCCAGACGTCGATCGGTCTGGTGCTCCTGGTCGTCGCGTTCCTCGTCGGGATCGCCTACGCCTTCATCAACATCCGCCAGTCGCGGCCCGAGGTGGGCTCGGAGATCGAGCTCGCCGCCAACCGCAAGCCGTACCTGAGCGACGAGGAGCTCGAGGGCCGCAAGCTCGACCGCACCCTCTCGCTCGGCCTGCTCGGGCTGTTCATCCTGGGCATCGGCCTGCCGCTGTACTGGCTCGCCGAGCCGGGCCGCCAGGAGGGTGCCGCCGAGCGCATCTCCGACGAGTTCGTCAAGCGCGGCTCGGAGATGTTCGACGTCACCGCCAACGGTGGCTACAACTGCGCCTTCTGCCACGGCACCAACGGCGTGGGCGGCGTCACGCCGTACACCATCACCGACGCCGAGGGCCGCTTCGTGAAGCAGGTCGACTGGAAGGGGCCGGCCCTCAACACGGTCTTCCTCCGCTACACCCGTGACGAGGTGCGCTACATCCTCGAGTACGGCCGCCCCTTCTCGCCCATGCCGGCGTGGGGCGCCAAGGGCGGTGGCCCGCTCACGGAGCAGAAGCTCCAGGAGCTGATGGACTACATCACCACCTTCCAGCTCACGCCCGAGCAGGCCCAGGCCGAGGTCACCGGCCAGCTCGACAAGATGATGAAGACCCGCGAGCCCACGTGCGCCGCCGCGGTCGTCGAGGAGGCCAAGGTCGGGCTCTCCGACGAGGAGCTCGCTTCCTTCGACGAGAACGACGCCACCCTCCAGGCCCGCATCGACAGCACCTGCCCGCCGCTCTACGCGAGCGAGGGCGAGGCGCTCTTCAACATGGGCTACGACGACGGCTTCGCCGGCGGCGCCTACTCGTGCGGCCGCTGCCACACCAAGGGCTGGTCGTACGGCGAGAAGGAGGCCGACGGCGGCGGCGCCTTCGGGCCCCCGCTCACCAACGTGCTGAACCAGTTCCCGGGCTCGAGCCTCGGCCCGCAGCAGCAGGTGGACTTCGTTTGCAACGGCTCCGAGCAGGGCGTCCGCTACGGCCAGAACGGCCAGGGCACCGGCCGCATGCCGGGCTACTGCGTGACGCCGCCCTACAAGATCAACGCCGAGAACGGCGAGGTCGGCATCGAGCCGAAGGACGCCGGGACCCCCGACCAGGGCGCCATGATGACCCAGGAGCAGGTCCGGGCCATCGTCGAGTACGAACGGAGCCTCGCCCGTGATTGACGCCTTCTTGAGCTTCGACTGGACCTGGGATCCCGGGTTCCGAGGCGTCCTCACCGTCGCCGTGGCGGTGGCGATCCTGATGGGGTCGGTGTACCTCATCCTCGCCACCAACAGCGGCGCCCGGCTGGGCTTCCAGCTGGCGCTCACCGGCCTGTTCGCCTGGATGACCGTGATGGGCACCATCTGGTCGATCTACGGCATCGGTCCCAAGGGCCCGGCGCCGACGTGGAAGGTAGTCGACACCGTCCGCACCGCGCCCTGCACCAGCCTCACGTCCTCCGACGTGCCCGACGGCTGCGACGAGACCGTGCAGTCCGATGTCGAGGTGGCGACCGAGGTGCCGCTGCCCTCGCAGCTGCCCGACCCCGTCGAGGTCCGCGACGGCAGCGACGTGCTGCTCGCCGCCTTCCCCACCACCCAGCGCGACCCCGGCCTGGGCGACCTCGTCACCGTCGAGGGGCCCGGCACCCGCCTGCTCGACCAGATCGACGAGCAGGCCGACCCGTGGCGGCTGCTCGAGACGTCCAACAAGTACACCGGCGAGACCCAGGCCGTCGTGGCCGAGTCCCTCGGCCCCGACGACCAGGCCCTCTTCGACTCGGCGAGCGACTACGTCGTGATCGAGTCGTTCCTGACCGGCGGCAAGGCGCCTCGCGACGACGACAGCATCCTCGGGCGGATCCAGTACAAGATCACCCGCACGCTCGACGTCGCGCCCGATCCGTTCTACGCCGCCGTCCAGCTCCAGGCCGTCATCCCCCAGGAGGCCAAGCCCGGCCAGGCGCCCCCTGCCCCGGTCCGCGACGAGGACAGCGAGCTCATCACCGTCATCCTCCAGCGCACCCAGACCAACCAGCTGCGTCGTCCGCAGATCACCGCCACGCTCTTCTTCGCCGCCGTGACCGCCGTGCTGTGCAACTCGCTGCACCGCCGCGACAAGCTGGCCCAGGCGCAGCGCGAGGCGACGGCTGGAGCGAGCTGACCGTGGCGCAGTACCTGCCCATCGTCGTCATGCTCGTGCTGGGCGTGCTCTTCGCCGGCGTCAGCCTGGTGATGTCGCGCCTGGTCAGCCCGAAGCGGCCCTCCGCGGCCAAGTCGGCGCCCTACGAGTGCGGCATCGTGCCCCGGCAGGACCCGCCCGAGCGCTTCCCGGTGCGCTTCTACCTGGTCGCCATGATCTTCATCGTCGTCGACATCGAGATCATCTTCCTGTACCCGTACGTGATCATCCACGACGAGCTCGGCTTCTTCGGGCTCGTCGAGATGCTGGTGTTCGCCGTCGCGGTGTTCGCCTCGTTCGTGTACCTCATCGCCAACGGCGCCCTCGACTGGGGCCCGGTCCAGCGGCTCCGCCGCATCGACCCGGCCGTCAGCGCCGAGCGCACCACCACCTCGACGGTCCGGCGCGTCGGCCAGGAGGGCCGCCCGCCCGCCACCGAGGCCGCCTGATGGGCCTCGACACCACCACCAACGGCCTCGAGGTCCTCGAGCACAACGTCGTCACCGCCAAGCTCGAAGACGTCATCGGCTGGGCCCGCACCCGGAGCATGTGGCCGGCCACCTTCGGCCTGGCCTGCTGCGCCATCGAGATGATGGGCACCGGTGGCGCCCACTACGACCTGGCCCGCTTCGGCATGGAGGTCTTCCGGGCGTCGCCGCGCCAGGCCGACCTCATGATCGT
>JAGQSL010000006.1 GCA_020439525.1 Acidimicrobiales bacterium
CCAGTGCAGGTCGTCGACCACGACGAGCACGGGCCGGCCGAGCGCAGCCGCGCCTTCGGCCAGGAGCTCGAGCAGGCCGAGGGCGACGGCGAGGGCGTCGACGGCGCCGTCGACGGGATCGATCGCCAGCGCCGAGCGCAGGGCGTGGCCCCGGGCCGGGCCGACGTGGTCGAGCTGGGCGAGGAACGGCCGGCACAGGTCGGCCACCGCCCCCCACGCGATGGCGCCCTCGCCCTCGAGCCCCAGGACCGGCACGACCTCGACGCCCGCCTCGACCGCCCGATCGGCCACCGCTCGCAGCAGGCTCGACTTGCCGGCCCCGGCATCGCCGACGTAGGTCCACGCGCCCCCGCTGCCGGCCACGAGCCGCTCGATGCGCTCGGTCCCCGCTTCCACCTCGGCGCGCCGGCCCACCAGCTCGGGGGACGAGGGGTGGGGCGCGCGAGGTGAGGAGGGCGAGGTGAACATGGGGTCACCCGACGGTCGGGAGGGTGCGCCGGGGCCGACCAGGCTACCGGTCGTGCACGCCCGCTCGATCCGGCGGCAGCTCGGCGCTGCGCACCTCGTCGCCCACCGCCCGGGCGAGCGCCACGAAGGCCTGCGCCGTCTCGTGCTGCAGGTCGGGCAGCGCCTCACGGGGGAACCAGGCGACCTCGAGGATCTCCGGGGAGCCGGGTGCCACCGCGTCGGGATCGGCCCCGGCGGCCGGTCGCGCCCGGTAGACGAGGTCGACGCGCTGCGGCTCGGCGTCGACCACGACCCGCGGCTCGCCGAGCAGCTCGATGGCGAGGCCCACCTCCTCGCGCACCTCGCGCCTCGCCCCGACGGCGGCGTCCTCCCGGCGCTGCAGCAGGCCACCCGGTACGCCCCAGCGCGACCGGTACACGTGGCGCACCAGCAGGAGGCGGCCGTCGTCGCGCTCGATGAAGCACATGGCGCCGACCGTGAACGACGGCGCCAGGGTGCGCACCACCCGGCGTCGCCCCCAGCGCGGCAGCCGGCGGTAGAGCCGCAGCAGCAGGAGGTGGAGGCGGTCGCGCACGTCCGAAGCCTACGAGCGGCCCGTCGGCGACCGTCGGGCGTCGGGGTGCAGCGCGCCGAGGGCGGCGGCGAGCGGCGGCGTGGCGCCGACCACCGGGATGCGCCGCGCCGCGTGGTCGAGCACCACCAGGTCGCGCCCGAGGGCGTCGGCGACGGTGGCCCCGGCCTCGGTGGCCACCAGGGCGCCGCCCAGGTAGTCCCACGGGCCGAGCTCGTCGGTGGTGGCGTCGAGGTAGCCGTCGAGGGTGCCATCGGCGACGGCGCACAGGTCGAGGGCGCACGCGCCGAGCGCCCGGTACTGGGCCCAGCCACCGTGGCCCGCGGGGACGCCGTTGAGGCCGACGATCGCCCGATCGAGCTGCGTGCACCCGGAGGCGGCGATCGCCTCGCCGTCGCGCCGGGCCCCGCCGCCGCGCAGCGCCTCGTAGCGGGTGCCGTGGCGGAGGTCGACGACCAAGGCCGCGGTGGGGCCGCCGGCGTCGAGGGCGCAGAGGCTGGTGGCCCACCAGCTGAGCCGGCGGCTGGCGTTGGTGGAGCCGTCGAGGGGGTCGAGCACGACGGTCACGGCGCGGTCCTCGCCCCGACGACCGCTCTCCTCGCTCAGCACGCCCAGCCCGGCGGCATCGAGCACCGCCACGGCGGCGGCGTCGGTGGCCAGGTCGCTGTGGTGCTGGCCGGCGCGGGTGCCCGCCTCGCCCCAGTCGGGGGTGGCGGCGAGGGCGTCGGCGATGGCCGCTGCGGCCTCGTGGAGCACGGCCAGCACCGTGCGCTGCTCCTCGCTCCCCCACGCCACGAGCCTCGACGGTAGCGGCCGTGGTCGCCACCGCCCCTCGCGTGGCAGGCTGGCGCCGACCTGTCCCCCGACCCTGGAGCGCCCGTGGCGGTCATCGACGTCGCCGGCTTCGTCGCCGATCTGAAGGACCACGCCGTCGACCACGGCTTCCACGTGCACGACGAGCGGCACTTCGTCGAGACCTACTCCCTGCGCCAGGCGTGGGAGGTCGACCTCCACCCCGAGGACGCGTGCGGCGGCCCGCTCGACCTCCACCTCGCCCTCGAAATCGATCCGCGGGTGCTGCTGTCGTTCGAGGACCTGGTGCTCGAGCTCGAGGAGAGCGACGACGACGAGATCGAGCCACCCGACCTCCACCGGTTCCCGCTGCACTTCAACTGGGGCCTCCCGCCGCTGCCCAACGGGCCCGACCTGCTGGTGCTGGCCACCGACCTCGCCGGCGTCGGGGGCCCCGACCTGCCCCTCGAGGTGTCGGCCATCGACTCGTTCGCGTCGGTCACCGATGGCGCCGATCGGACCGTGGGAATCATCGCCAAGGTCGAGGTGGCCCTGGCCCACGTGTACCTCGGCCAGCAGGACCTGCTGTGCGACGTGCTCGACCGCTGCCACCAGGTGAGCGCCTACCTCCTCGACCGCGCCCCGGTCTGGCTGGGCGAGTAGCGCCGTGGGCCGCCGCCGCACCGACGAGCGCTGCGCCCGGGTGGTGCTGCTCGTGGGCCCGTCGGGCAGCGGCAAGACCTACCTGGCCCGCTCGGTGGGCCTGCCGATCCTGGCCCTCGACGACTTCTACCGGGCCGACACCGACCCGGCCATGCCCATCGGCACCGACGGCCGCATCGACTGGGACGACCCGGCCTCGTGGGACGGCGACGCCGCCCTCGACGCGCTCGAAGACCTCTGCTGCGACGAGCAGGTCGAGGTGCCGGACTACTCGATCGCCCACAACCGGGCCGTCGGCACCAAGGTCGTGGCTCGCGGCGGCGCGACGGTCGTGGTGGCGGAGGGGATCTTCGCCGCCGAGCTGATCGCCCCGCTGCGCGCCGAGGGCCTCCTCGCGGACGCCCTGCTGATCGAGCAGGGTCGCTGGGTCACCTTCGGCCGCCGCCTGTGGCGCGACCTGCGCGAGGGCCGCAAGGCGCCGTGGTACCTCGTGCGCCAGGGCTGGGCGAAGACCCGGTCGGAGCCGGCGGTGGTGGCCCACCAGCTGGCCCTCGGCGCCCGGCCGACCTCCAAGGACGATGCCCGGCTCCGCCTCGCCGAGCTGGCCGCTGCTCAGGTGCCCGGTGCCACCACGACCCACAGCATCGCCACCGACACGGCCACGGCGCCCGCCAGCGCCAGGGCCACGCCGATCGAGCGCACCGCCTGATCCCACCCCTCGTCCACCTCTGCCGCGCTCCTCTGGTCGATCGACGTCCGCCAGAGGGGGTGGGTGCGGAACGACCCAGAGCCTAGCGACCCTTCGTCTCATCGCGCCAGCGGTCGACGCCGCGGGGATCGTGGGGCGGGTGGGGATCGAACCCACAACCCAGGGATTATGAGTCCCCTGCTCTCACCATTGAGCTACCGCCCCGCGGGCGATCGTAGGTGCCGGCGCGGCGCGACCCTCAGGTGGCAGCGGCGCAGGGCGGGAGCTCGCCGAGCACGGGGTACGTCAGATCCGGCGTGGTGGCGGGCGCGGTGCCGCCGGGGCCGGGAAGGGCGAGCGCCAGCACGAAGATGAACTGCTGGCGCGGCGGGTCCTGGCCCTCGCAGAGCGAGGCGGGCTGGCCGAGCGCCGTGTTGCCCTCGTCGACGGTGCCGGTGTGGCCGGCGATCCACCGGAACGGATCGGCGTTGCCGGCGAGCGTCGACGCGTTGTCGCGCAGCACGGTGCCATCGACCGGGCGCCCGAGCACCTGGGTGCGCAGCGGCGTGCCCACGATCACCGCGTGCTTGCCGGCGTTGGCCGCCTCGAAGACGTTGCCGTCGACGGTGGTGTCGTCGTCCTCCACCCGGATGCCGTAGGTGACCTCGACGAACCGGTTGGCGCGCACGGTGTTGTGCTCGGCCCGATCGAGCACGACCCGCCTCGCCGGCTCGTCGATGTAGGCCGGGTCGGTGCACTCCATCGGCAGCGTGTTCTCCGCCATCCGCGAACCGACCCAGACGCCGGTGCGACCGCCGACGAAGGTGTTGCCCTCGATCAGGTTGTCGTGGGCGCTGGTGCGGCGCTCGAAGTAGGCGGGCTTCGTGGGGTACTCGCCGCAGTTCTTGTAGAGGAACAGCCCGCCGTTGGCGTTGTTGTAGAACGCGTTGCCCACGATGGTGTTCTCAAAGGAGCCGTCGACGGCCACGCCTTCTCGGCCGACGCCCCACCACCACAGCTGCGTGCCCGACAACGAGATGAGCTGCCCCCCGGGCCCGTTCTCGATGTAGCCGTTGTTGATGAACGAGTTGTCCTCCAACCGGTTCCGGCGCGACCCGGTCTCGAGGTACACGCCCACGCTGCCGGCACCGTCGACGGTGTTGTGGCGGAGCGTGACGTCCTCGACGTAGCCGTCGACGAAGATGCCGGTCCCCCGCGATCCCTTGAAGGTGGAGTCCTCCACCACGATGTTCGAGGTCGGGGTGTCGTACTCCTCGCCCTCGGCCAGGGTCCGGAAGCCGTCGCGAGTGACCCGCAGGCTGTTGAGGAACCCCTCGACGCGGCAGTTGCGCACGGTCACGTCGGACAGCGCCACGCCCTCGGGGGCCCGGATCAGGATCCCGCGGCCGCCGGCGCCCTGCGGAGCGACGATGCGGGCCCGCTGGCAGTCGAGGGTCACGCCCGAGGTGGCGATCTCGATGCCGGCGTAGGTGCACGACGGGTCGAGGTGCGACGTCTCGGTGAGCACGACGACCGAGCTGGCCTGGTCGCAGCCCACGAGCGTGGAGCTCGCGTCTGGGAGCGGGAGCGGTTGGCACGCCACCAGCCCCAGCCCGATCGTGGCGAGCACCGTCGCCGCAGCCATCTGGATCGTTCGCCCTCGCACCCTCGGAGGGTACCGCTGATGCCGGCAGGGCGCCGCCGGCCGTCAGCCGTCGGCGATGCGAGCCCGCAGCAGCAGCTCCTGCTCCTCGAGCAGCTCGGCCTCGAGGGCGAGGCGCTCGTCGGGGCCGGGTGCCGTCAGCAGCCGCTGGCGATCGAGCGGGCCGAACGGGGCGAGGATGGCGATCTGGTGGCTGCCCAGGCTCGGATCGTCGGCCAGCTCCACCATCGGAGAGCCCTCCATGCCCAGCTCGACGGCCAGGGCGAGCACCCGGCGGAGCTGGGCGACGCGGGCCTCGTAGCGGCCGGCGAGGTCGGGCTCGCTCGCCACCTCGTCGGGCCAGTCCTCCACCTCGGCCACCGGGTACGGGGCGTCGGGCCGCCAGCCGAGCACGCG
>JAGQSL010000049.1:0-1411 GCA_020439525.1 Acidimicrobiales bacterium
CGCCGGTGGCGCGCGTTCGGGGTGGGGGACGCCGTGGCCGGGCGCGGGCTTCGTGGACCTGACGGGGCGTCAGATACGCTCGCAGACCGTATGGACCTGACCTGGAGCGCCGACGAGGAGGCCTTCCGCGCCGAGGTGCGGACGTGGCTCGAGACCGAGCTCGCCGCCTGGCGGGAGCGCCACGGCAACCGCATCCTGAGCGGCGACACCACCGAGGGCTTCGCCCAGCACCTCGACTGGGAGCGCACGCTGTTCGCCGCCGGCTACGCCGCCGTGAGCTGGCCGCAGGAGGTGGGCGGTCGGGGGGCGAGCCGCTGGGAGTGGCTCATCTTCGAGGAGGAGTACTACCGGGCGGGCGGCCCGCAGCGGGTCACCCAGAACGGGATCTTCCTGCTGGCGCCCACGGTGTTCGAGTTCGGCACCCCCGAGCAGCAGGCCCACATCCTCCCCCGGATGGCGGGGGCCGAGGACCTCTGGTGCCAGGGTTGGAGCGAGCCCAACGCCGGCTCCGACCTGGCCAGCCTCACCTGCAAGGCCACCCGCGACGACGAACGGGGCGGCTGGGTGCTCGACGGCCAGAAGACGTGGACCACCCGGGGCGCCTTCTGCTCGCACCTGTTCGGCCTGTTCCGCACGGACCCGGAGAGCCAGCGCCACCGGGGCCTCACCTACCTGCTCGTGCCGCTCGAGCTCGAGGGCATCACCGTGCGGGGCTTCGGCCGCCTCGACGGCGACGAGGGCTTCGCCGAGGTGTTCTTCGACGGCGCCTTCCTCCCCGACGACGCCCTGCCCGGCGGCGTCGTGCTCGGCGGGGTGGGCGAGGGGTGGTCGGTGGCGATGGCCACCACGTCGTCCGAGCGCGGCCTCACGCTGCGCTCGCCGGGCCGGTTCACCGCCACGGCCGACCGACTCGTGGAGCTGCACCGCCAGCGGGCGAAGGGCGACCTCGACCCGGGGCTGCGCGACCGGGTGGTGCAGGGCTGGATGAAGGCGGAGGCCTACCGGCTCCAGACCCTCCAGACCGTCACCGACGACGCCGAGGGCCGCTCGGCGGGCGCGGCGAGCAGCTTCGTGAAGCTCTGGTGGTCCGAGCTCGACGTCGAGCTGCACGAGACGGCGCTCGACCTCCTGGGCGCCGAGGCCGAGCTCGACGACGCCTGGAGCAAGGGATGGCAGTTCTCGCTGTCGGGCCCGATCTACGCGGGCACCAACGAGATCCAGCGCAACATCGCCGCCGAGCGGGTGCTCGGCCTGCCGAGGAAGTAGCCGAGATGCGCTTCGCCTTCACCGACGACCAGCTCGCCTTCCGCGACGCCGTGCGTGACCTCCTCGCCAAGGAGTGCCCGCCGGAGGTGGTCCGCGCCGCGTGGCCCGACGGCACCGACGCCCACGGCGCCCGCAAGGGCGAGGG
>JAGQSL010000049.1:1482-4126 GCA_020439525.1 Acidimicrobiales bacterium
GGCATCGGCGTGTCGGAGGCCAACGGCGGCCTCGGGATGGCCGAGGTCGACTGGGTCCTGCTCGCCGAGGAGAGCGGCTACGCCGCCCTGCCCCACCCGTTCGTGGAGACCACGTGCGTGGTGGCCCCGCTCCTCGACGACACCGACGACCCCCACGACGTGCTCGCCGAGGTGCTGGCCGGCGAGCGCCAGGCCGGGGCCGTCTCGCTCACCAGCGCCCTCGTCCCGTGGGGCGATGCGATCACGTACCTCGTCAGCATCGATCGTCCCCAGGGCGACGGCTGGGTCGTGCGCCGCGTGCAGGGCGGCCTGGCCGTCGGCGACACCGCCGACCAGAAGCGCACCCTCGCCGACACCGTCGACGCCGGCCGTCGGGTGGTGCGCCTCGGCGCCTGGCAGGCCGACGCCGGCTTCGCCACCGGCGCGACCGCCGAGCGAGCGTTCGACCGAGGCGCCCTCGGTACGGCCGCCCAGCTCGTCGGCCTCGGTCGTCGGATGCTCGACCTGAGCGTGGGCTACGTGGCCGAGCGCCAGCAGTTCGGCGTGCCGATCGGCAGCCAGCAGGCCGTGAAGCACCACCTCGCCGACGCGGCGATGGCGCTGCGGTTCGCGGCGCCGGTGGTGTACGCCGCCGCCTGGGAGCTCGCCACCGGCGCGCCCACCGCCAGCCGCACCGTCAGCACGGCGAAGGCGCTGGCCAGCGACGCCGCCCGGCTCACGGCCCGCCAGGCCCTCCAGGTCCACGGCGCGATCGGCTACACCACCGAGTACGACCTCCACCTCTACCTGAAGCGCGCCGAGGCGCTCAGCCGCACCTGGGGCGATGCCGCGTGGCACCGCCGCCGGGTGGCCACCGCCCTCGGCATCTGACCACCCGACCCTCGCACCGACCCGATCCACCAGGAGACCCGCCATGCCCGAGGCCTACATCGTCGACGCCGTCCGGACCCCCGTGGGCCGCCGGGGCGGCGGCCTGAGCGAGATCCACCCGGCCGACCTCGGTGCCGCCTCGATCTCGGCCCTCCTCGAGCGCACCGGCGTCGACCCCGGCGCCATCGAGGACGTGATCTTCGGCAACGTGGACTCGGTGGGCGGCCAGGCGGGCGACATCGCCCGCACCTGCTGGCTGGTGGCCGGCGGTCCCGAGCACGTCCCGGGAACGACGGTCGATCGCCAGTGCGGCTCGGCCCAGCAGGCCGTCCACTTCGCCGCCCAGGCGGTGATGGCCGGCGTGAGCGACCTCATCCTCGCCGGCGGCGTCCAGCAGATGAGCCAGATCCCGATCTCCTCGGCGATGACCTGCGCGCAGGATCTCGGCTTCCCCGACCCGTTCACCACCTCGCCGGGTTGGGTGGCTCGCTACGGGCCCGACCAGGTGAGCCAGTTCACCGGCGCCGAGATGATCGCCGAGAAGTGGGACATCTCCCGCGACGAGATGGAGGCGTTCGCCATCGAGTCGCACGAGCGTGCGCTGAAGGCCCAGGCCGAGGGGCGCTTCGAGGCCGAGATCGCGCCGCTCGCCGGCCTCGCCCACGACGAGGGCCCCCGCGAGCCGAACGTCGAGAAGATCAAGAGCCTGCGCACCCTCGTGGAGGGTGGCCGGCTCACGGCTGCGGTGGCGAGCCAGATCTCCGACGCATCGGCGTCGCTGCTGATCGCCTCCGAGCAGGCGCTGAAGGACCACGACCTCACGCCTCGGGCCCGGATCCACCACCTGTCGGTGCGCGGCGACGATCCGATCTTCATGCTCACCGCCCCGATCCCGGCCACCAAGCACGCCCTCGAGAAGACCGGCCTGACGATGGACGACATCGATGCCGTCGAGATCAACGAGGCGTTCGCCTCGGTGGTGCTGGCGTGGGAGAAGGAGCTGCACCCCGACATGGCCAAGGTGAACCCGAACGGTGGCGCCATCGCCCTGGGCCACCCTCTCGGCGCGACGGGCGCCCGGCTGATGACGACGATGCTCAACCACCTCGAGCAGACCGGTGGCCGCTACGGCCTCCAGACCATGTGCGAGGGCGGCGGCCAGGCGAACGTCACCATCATCGAGCGCCTCGGCTGACGACGCCGAGCGGGCGATAGGCCCCGTCCATCGCGGCCATGGAGACAAGCGATCGCGCCCCCGGAACCCTCGGGGCGACCTCGACGTTGGACCTGCTGGAACGAACGACCAGGAGGATCCCATGAGCGAGCTCACGATCGACATCGGCATCGGCGAGGCGGATCGGCTGGCCATCACCGACGGCCTCTCTCGACTCCTCGCCGACACGTACACCCTGTACCTGAAGACGCACAACTACCACTGGAACGTCACCGGCCCGATGTTCCAGACGCTGCACCTCATGTTCGAGGAGCAGTACAACGAGCTCGCGCTCGCGGTCGACCTGATCGCCGAGCGCATCCGCTCGCTGGGCGAGCCGGCGCCCGGCACCTACCGCCAGTTCGCCGAGCTGTCGTCGATCGACGAGGACGACGAGGTCCCCGAGGCCACCGAGATGATCCGTCGGCTGGTGAAGGGCCAGGAGGCGGTGGCTCGAACGGCACGCTCCGTCTTCCCCGCCGTCGAGCAGGCCCACGACGAGGCCACGGCCGACCTCCTCACCCAGCGCCTCCAGGTGCACGAGAAGACGGCCTGGATGCT
>JAGQSL010000421.1 GCA_020439525.1 Acidimicrobiales bacterium
TCGAGCCCGGCTTCTCCGACGTCGCTGCGCGATACGCATCGGACCACCTGTTCTCGAAGATCGAGGAGATCGGCGTGCGCGACGGTGCCGACCTGGTCGTCGACGGCTACGACTTCGCGCCCACCTTCTCCATCTGGACGACGATCGAGGAGTGCCTCAACCCGCCTGTCGTCTGGGAGAAGGGCGGCGACGGTGAGGGGCGCTGGTTCACCACGCCGCCGTTCAGCGAGCCCGAGGTGTTCGACTTCCCCGAGGGCATCGGCCCGGTGGAGTGCGTGAACGTGGAGCACGAGGAGGTGCTCTTGATCCCGCGCTGGGTCGAGTGCCGTCGGGCCACGTTCAAGTACGGGCTCGGCGACGAGTTCATCGACGTGCTCAAGACCCTCCACAAGCTGGGGCTCGACGCCACCGCCCCCGTCACGGTGCGAGGTCAGCAGGTGTCGCCGCGCGACGTGGTGGCGGCGTGCCTCCCCGATCCGGCCACCCTCGGCGACAAGATGACCGGCAAGACCTGTGCCGGCACCTGGGTCACGGGCACCGGCAAGGACGGCCATCCCCACGAGACGTACCTGTTCCACGTGGTCGACAACGAGTGGTCGATGGCGGAGTACGGCTCGCAGGCCGTCGTGTGGCAGACCGCGGTCAACCCGGTGGTCGCCCTCGAGCTCGTGGCCGCAGGCACGTGGCGCGGTGCCGGGGTCCTCGGCCCGGAGGCCTTCGACGCCGTCCCGTTCCTCGACCTGCTCACCGAGTACGGCTCGCCGTGGGGGCGCCGCGACGGCTGAGCGGCGACCGCCGGTCGTCAGCGGGTCGCCGCGAGCGCGTCGGCGACGACGTCGAGCCCCTCCTGGAGGAGGTCCTCGCCGATCACGAGCGGCGGCAGGAACCGCACGACGTTCCCGTAGGTGCCGGCGGACAGGGTGACCACCCCGGCGGCGTGGGTGTGGGCCAGGACGGCCTTCACCCGGTCGGCGTCGGGCTCGGTGGTGCCCGGCCGGACCAGCTCGATCGCCTGCATGAGCCCTCGCCCGCGCACGTCGCCGATGCCGTCGTCGGCCGCCGCCATGGCATCGAGCCGGGTCCGCAGGGCGCCGCCCAGCCGCTCGGCGCGCCCCACCAGTCCGTCGCGCTCGATCAGCTCGATCGTGGCGATCGCCGCCGCACACGCCACCGGGTTGCCGCCGTAGGTGCCGCCGAGGCCGCCGACGTGGACGGCATCCATGACCTCGGCGCGGCCGGTGACCGCGGCGAGCGGGAGCCCGCCCGCGATGCCCTTGGCCGTCGTGATCAGGTCGGGGACGATGCCCTCGTGCTCGCACGCGAACCAGCGGCCGGTGCGGCCGAAGCCGGTCTGGATCTCGTCGGCGACGAACAGGATGCCGTGCTCGTGGCAGAACTCGACGAGCGCGCCGAGGTAGCCCTCGCCGGGCACGATGAAGCCGCCCTCGCCCTGGATCGGCTCGATCAGCACCGCGGCCACCCGCTCGGCGCCGATCTCGGTGCGGATGTGGTCGATGGCCTGAGCGGCCGCCTCGGCACCCGCTCGCTCGGCCCCGCCCGGCCAGCGGTACGGGTACGCCATCGGCACCCGGTACACGTCGGGGGCGAAGGGACCGAAGCCCGCCTTGTACGGCATGGACTTGGCGGTGAGGGCCATCGTCAGGTTGGTGCGGCCGTGGTAGGCGTGGTCCATCACCACGATCGCGCTGCGGCCGGTGGCGTGGCGGGCGATCTTCACCGCGTTCTCCACGGCTTCGGCCCCCGAGTTGAACAGCGCCGAGCGCTTCTCGTGGTCGCCGGGCGTGCGCGCGTTGAGCTGCTCGCACACGGCGACGTAGCCCTCGTAGGGCGTGACCATGAAGCACGTGTGGGTGAACGCCGCGGCTTGCTCGGCGACGGCGCGGGCCACCGGCGCGGCCGCGTTGCCGACGTTCACGACGGCGATCCCCGAGCCCAGGTCGATCAGCGAGTTGCCGTCGGCGTCGACGATGACCCCACCGCCCGCGGCGACCACCTCGATGGGCAGGCCGCTCCCGACGCCGGCGGCCACGGCGGCCCGTCGGCGCTCGTGGAACGCGCGCGAGCGCGGGCCGGGGATCTCGGTGGCCAGGCGGCGGACCTGGGGGAGCGAGGGACCCCCCGGGAGGGGTGCGGCGGGAGCGCTCGGCGCGGGGGAGGCGGCGACGTCGGTCATGGCCGAGAGTCTGCCGGACGGGCACCGGGCGCGCCCGGGTGGGATCGGGTCAGCGGGCGGCGGCCAGCTTGCGCCAGATCGGCCGGGGCAGGACCTTCAGCACGGCGAACACCCACCGGAGCTTCGCCGGCGACCACACGGTGTGGGCGCCTCGCTTGAGGCCGGCCACGATGTCGCGCGCCACGGCGTCGGCGGTGGTGGCCATCGGCCCGTCGGGCATGCCCTCGGTCATCGCCGTGCGGACGAAGCCGGGCCGCACCACGAGGACCGACGCCCCGCTGCCGGCGAGGTGGTCGCCGAGCCCCTGGGCGAACGCGTCGAGCCCGGCCTTCGTCGAGCCGTAGACGAAGTTGTCGGCCCGCGCCCGCTCGCCCGCGACGGAGGTGATGACCGCCAGGGTGCCGTGGGCCTGGGCTCGAAGGTGCTGGGCGACGGCCAGGCCCGACGACACGGCGCCGGCGTAGTTGGCGATCGCGGCCTGGGCCCCGGACGCGGGATCTTCGTCGAAGTCGCTCTGGCTCCCGAGGACGCCGAAGGCCAGCAGCACGAGGTCGAGGTCGGGGTGGCGAGCCCACACGTCGGCGATCACCCGCTCGTGGTCGTCGATGGCGGTGGCGTCGAAGGCGATCACCTCGACGTCGGTGGCGCCGGCGCGGCGAACCCGCTCGGCGGCGGCCTCCAGCTTGGCCGGGTCGCGACCGGCGAGGACGACGGTCCGGGTCCGCTCCTTGGCCAGCTCGTCGATGGTGGCGAGGGCGAGGTCGGAGGCGCCGCCGAGGACGAGGACCGACTCGATGCCGCCGAGGGCGTCGCGCATGGGGGCTCCTTGGGTGGCGGCGCGGACGGAAGGGGAGTCTCGCGCGGGCCTTGGGTGGCGATGGCCACCGCTCGGTACGCTCGGGTCCGATGAGCACCCGGAAGCTGATCCTCACGGCGTTGCTCTGCGGTCTGGCCATCCTCGTGGCCGCCACGGTCCAGCTGCTCCAGATCACCGGCTGAGCGTCGTGCCGGTGCGCTCGGCCCCATCCATCTCGCCGTCGGCTCCGTACGCCTGGTGACGTGAGCGAGCTCCCACCCGAGGCGGCCCCCGAGCCGGCGGCGGTGCGCCCCGGCACCGGCCGATCGCTGGGCGCGCTGGCCGGCGCGCTCGGAGCGGCCACCTCGCTGGCCGTCCTCGAGGTCGCCGCCCTCCTCGATCCCGACGGGTCGTCGGTCCTCGAGTCCGTCGGCAACCGGGTGATCGACAGCTTCGCCGCCTCCCTGAAGGACGTCGCCGTGGCGATCTTCGGGACCAGCGACAAGGCGGCCCTGCAGATCGGGACGGTCGTCATCGCGCTGGCGATCGGGGCCTGGCTCGGCTCCTGGCTCGACCGGCGACCGGCCGTGCTGCTCGGCGGCTTCGCCGCGTTCGGCGCGTTCGGCACCTGGGCCACCGCCGTCGATCCGCAGGGGTCGGCCGTCCTCGCCCTCGTCGCCTGCGCCGTCGCTGCGCTCGCCGGGGCCACGGTCGCCCTCGGGCTCCACGGGCGGTGGAGTCGTGGTACCCCTGATGCCGCCGAACCGGCCCTCGACCGGCGCGCCGTGCTGGTGCGCGGCGGCGTCGTGCTCGGCGTGCTCGCGGTGGGGGCTGCGGTCGCCCGGTCCGTGCGCGACGGCATCCGCGAGTCCCGGCTGTCGCAGGCCGTGGCCCGGCGCGGGCCGATCCCGTCGGCGGCGACGGTCGTGTCGGCGCCCGAGGGCACGCTCGACCAGCCCGGCCCCGACCAGGTCGAGGGGATCTCCCCGTACCTCACCCCCGTCGACGACTTCTTCCGGATCGACACCGCCCTGCGGGTCCCGGTGGTCGACGTCGACCGGTGGCGCCTGGCGGTCACCGGGATGGTCGACCGTCCGCTCGAGCTCTCCTACGACGACCTCTTGGCCCGAGAGCTGATCGAGGTGCCGATCACGATCCAGTGCGTGTCGAACGAGGTGGGCGGCGACCTCGTCGGCACCGCGAGCTGGCGGGGCGTGCGGCTGGCCGAGGTGCTCCGCGAGGCGGGGGTGCAGGGCGGTGCCGAGCAGCTCGTCGGGGAGTCGGTCGACGGCTTCACCGCGGGCTTCCCGGTCGAGGCCGCCCTCGACGGCCGCGACGCCCTGATCGCGGTGGCCATGGACGGCCGGCCGCTGCCGCCCGAGCACGGCTTCCCCGTGCGGCTGATCGTCCCCGGCCTCTACGGCTACGTGTCGG
>JAGQSL010000422.1 GCA_020439525.1 Acidimicrobiales bacterium
TCCTCCAGGACATGGACGAGGACGCGCTGGCGATGACCCGCCTCACGCTGCTGAACATGGACCCGCCCAAGCACAGCCGCTATCGCCGCCTGGTGAGCGCCGGGTTCACGCCCCGCATGATCGGCCGGCTGGTGGAGCACATCGACGAGCAGGCCCAGGGGATCCTCGACGGGCTGGCCGGACGAGACGAGATCGAGTTCGTCGAAGAGGTCGCCGCCGAGCTGCCGCTCCAGGTGATCTGCGAGATGATCGGCGTCCCCCACGAGGACCGGCACCTGATCTTCGACTGGAGCAACCGCCTCGTCGGCATGCAGGACGAGGACTTCCGCACCTCCGACGAGGACGGGCAGGTGGCGGCGGCCGAGATCTACGCCTACTGCGATGCGCTCATCGAGGACCGACGGGCGAACCCTCGCGACGACATCATGTCGGCGCTCGTGCACGCCGAGGTCGACGGTGATCGGCTGCGCCAGGACGAGCTCGACATGTTCTTCGTCCTGCTCTGCGTGGCGGGCAACGAGACGACGCGCAACCTGATCGCCCACTCGCTGCAGGTGCTCCTCGAGCACCCCGAGGTGAAGGCCGACCTCGCCGCCAACATCGACGACGACGAGCTGTGGACCTCGGCCACCGAGGAGTTCCTCCGCTGGGGCTCGGCGATCCACAACTTCCGCCGGACCGCCACGGTCGACACCGAGGTCGCCGGCCAGCCCATCAAGGCCGGCGAGAAGGTCGTCATCTACTACGCCGCCGCCAACCGCGACCCGGCCCACTTCGCCGACCCGCACACCTTCGACCCACGCCGCACGCCCAACGACCACCTCACCTTCGGCGGTGGCGGCGCCCACTTCTGCCTGGGAGCCAACCTCGCCCGGGCCGAGATCAAGATCATGGTGCGCGAGTTCCTCCGTCGCTTCCCCGACGTCGAGGCCTCCGGCCCGCACCGCCGCATGCGGTCGGACTTCGTGAACGGCATCAAGCACCTCCCCGTCCGATTGAACGCCCCGGCCACCGCCGGCTGACCCCGACAGCAAGGACCACCCATGCAGACCGACCTGGCCAAGACGCTCGGCATCGAGTTCCCGATCTTCGCCTTCACCCACTGCCGCGACGTCGTCGTCGCCGTCTCCAAGGCCGGGGGCTTCGGCGTGCTCGGCGCGGTGGGCTTCACGCCCGAGCAGCTCGAGGTCGAGCTCGACTGGATCGATGAGCACATCGGCGATGCCCCCTACGGCGTCGACATCGTGATCCCGGGCAAGTACGAGGGCATGGGCGCCACCGATGCCGACGAGCTCGAGGAGCAGCTCAAGGCGATGATCCCCCAGGAGCACCGCGACTTCGTGCAGAAGCTGCTCGCCGACCACGACGTGCCCGACCTCCCCGAGGAGGAGCGGATGCGCGAGCTGATCGGCTTCGGCACCGCCATCGCCGGCCCGCAGGCCGAGATCGCCCTCAGCCACGAGAAGGTCAAGCTGCTCGCCAACGCGCTCGGCACCCCGCCGCCCGACGTGATCGAGAACGTCCACTCGAAGGGCAAGCTCATCGCGGCGCTCTGCGGCTCGCCGGCCCAGGCGGCTCGCCACAAGGCGGCCGGCGTCGACATCGTGATCGCCCAGGGCACCGAGGGCGGGGGCCACACCGGCGAGATCGGCTCCATGGTCCTGTGGCCCGAGGTGCTCGACGTGCTCGGCGACACGCCGATGCTCGCGGCGGGCGGGGTCGGCTCGGGGCGCCAGATGGCCGCCGCGCTCGCCATGGGCGCGCAGGGCGTGTGGACCGGCTCGCTCTGGCTCACCGTCGCCGAGGCCGACGTGCCCCCAGCGCAGATGCAGAGCTACTTCGACG
>JAGQSL010000423.1 GCA_020439525.1 Acidimicrobiales bacterium
GACGTCGGTCATGGCGGGGAGCTCTCCGAGGTGGGGGGGTGACGGCGACGAGCCGGGGGCTCGGCGGACCACCTCGGTCCCAGCGTAGGGAGCGAGCCGGGTCACCCCCGTTCATGGGGCGACCCGGCTCGGCGCCGCCTACGACCGGTTGAAGTACTCGTTCGACGAGATGGTCGACTCGACGATCTTCAGCTCGGTGACCCCGGACTGGAGCTTGTTCACCCAGTAGGTGATCTCGCTCGACGGCGGCGTGCGGCGCAGGTAGGCCTCGTAGATGGCCTTGACCGTGGCGGTGTCGCCGGCCGGGGTGGCGAGCAGGGCGGCGGCGATCGACGCCCGGCTCTTGCCGGCGGCGAGCTGGGCCACCACCGAGTCGATCTGCTGCTGGGTCGCCGGGGTGCGGGTCACCTGCTGGTAGATCGCGGCGGCGAAGCCGGCGCCGGACGCACCGGACTTGTTCCAGTACTCGTTCGACGCCATCACCTGCGCCCGCACCTCGTCGGGGTTGGCGCCCTTGCGGATCTTGCCGGCCCAGTACTCCTGGCCGCTGCGATCGGGGATGCGCTGCAGGAACGTCTTGTAGACCGCGTCGACGACCCGGCGGTTGTACTCCGGGGTGGTCTGGAACCTCCGGATGATGCCGACGCGGCTCTCGCCGGCGTCCACCTTGCGGAGCCAGAAGGCCTTGCCCGAGGGGTCCGGGGCGCGGCCGAGGAGGTCGTTGTAGACGCGGCACACGTACCGGGCGTTCTTGCTCTCGCCGGGTGCGCAGCCGGGCAGGTTCGGATCGACCACCTCGACGGTGACGGTGCCGCTGTCGAGCCCGCCGAAGCCGTCCTGCACGGTGAAGGCGAAGCTCGTCGTGCCGTTGGCGTTGCCCGCGGCGAAGGTGACGTTGCACCCGCTGCCCGACACGCTGCCGAGGGAGGTGGCGCCGAGGGTCGGCGTGCAGGTGAGCGCCAGGCCCTCGCCCGGATCGGCGTCGGTGCCGCCGAGGGCGATGGCCGTGCGCTCGTTGCGGCCGACGGTGATGGTCTGGTCGGTGGCCTGCGGCGCCCGGTTGACGATGTTGAACACCACCGACGCGTTCGGGCTCTGCTGGCCGAGCGGGTCGCGGACCCGGAAGGCGAAGCCGTCGGTCCCGGCGGTCCGCGGTGCCGCCGTGTAGGTGCGGGCGCAGCCGCTGCCGGCGAGGGTGCCCTTCCCCTGGGTGGTGGTGCCGGGGACGATGCAGGTGAGCGGATCGCCGTCGGGATCGCTGCCGCCGAGGGTGAACGCCTTGGCGGCGCCCTTGTTCACGTCGAACACCTGGGGCTGGGCCTGCGGCGGCGAGTTGGTGGTGGTGATCTGCAGCTCCCAGCCGCCGGCGAACGATCCGCTGTCGTCGGCCGAGTCGTCGACCACGTAGAGCTTCCACGTGCCGTTGGGGTTCGTGCCGTCGAACGTGGAGAGGTTGAGGGCCGGGAACTCGTCGCCCACCCCGGGCCACGAGTCGCCCTGGTGACCGAGCGAGTCGTTGTCGGACGGCCGGACGCAGATGTCGGCGCCGCCGGGCACCGAGTTCGAGAAGTCCGGGCAGCTGTCGTCGATGGTGATCGACGCCTTGTCGAGGTTCGAGCAGTTCGGCAGCAGTGCGGCGTGGCCGTTGTCGGAGAACAGGGTGGTCTTGGTGCCGTCGGGGCCCACGAGGAGCACGTCGAGGTCCTTGGCGCACCCGTGGCTGGTGTTGCGGATCACGACCTTGAGGTCGGTGATCTCGGTGCCGGCGCCGGCCACCGTGATGGCCGACGGGTACGGCGAGGCGCTCCCCGAATCGGGGATCGAGATCGCCGTCGTGTTCTTCCAGGTCGTGGTGGAGTCGGCTCGCGCCGGGCCTCCCACCAGCCCGATGGTGCCGATCAGCACCCCGACGACGAGCGCGATCGCCCGTCCGCCGCGACGCCCCTGACCGCTGGCGTGCTCCGCCATCGCTGTCCCCTCTCCGGGCGACCCCCCGGTCGCCGCGGCGGAAGCATGGTGGCGGGGAGCACCCCGGGGCAAGCTGGAACCGAGGGTTCGCTCGGATTCGCTCGATCGGGGGATCGCCGCGCTCGGTCAGACCTCGATCGCGATGGCCCCGTCGGCGTCGGTGGTGACCTTGACGGTGTCGCCGTCGGCCACCGAGCCCTCCAGCAGCTGCATCGCCAGCTGGTCGCCGACCTCGCGCTGGATGACCCGCTTGAGCGGCCGGGCTCCGAACGCCGGGTCGAAGCCCTCGCGGGCGAGGGCGGCCTCGGCCTCGGGCGTGACCTCGAGGCGGATGCGGCGGGCGGCGAGGCGCTCGCGCAGGCCGGCGAGCTGGATGTCGACGATGTGGGTGAGGTCGTCGGCGGTGAGCGACCGGAACCGCACGATCTCGTCGATGCGGTTGACGAACTCGGGCTTGAACAGCGTGAGCGGGTCGCCGGGCAGGTTGCTGGTCATGATGAGCACGGTGTTGCTGAAGTCGACCGTGCGGCCCTGGCCGTCGGTGAGGCGGCCGTCGTCGAGCACCTGCAGGAGGATGTTGAACACGTCGGGGTGGGCCTTCTCGATCTCGTCGAGGAGGATCACCGCGTAGGGCCGGCGGCGCACGGCCTCGGTGAGCTGGCCGCCCTGGTCGTAGCCGACGTAGCCGGGGGGCGCGCCCACGAGGCGGGAGACGGCGTGCTTCTCCATGTACTCCGACATGTCGATGCGGACCATGGCCCGCTCGTCGTCGAAGAGGAAGTCGGCGAGGGTGCGGGCCAGCTCGGTCTTGCCCACGCCGGTGGGCCCGAGGAACAGGAACGAACCGATGGGTCGGTGGGGGTCGGACAGGCCGGCGCGGGAGCGGCGGATGGCGTTGGCCACGGCCACCACGGCCTCGTCCTGGCCGATGACCCGCTCGTGGAGCACCTCCTCCATGCGGACCAGCTTCTGGAGCTCGCCCTCCATGAGGCGGGTGACGGGGACGCCGGTCCACTTCGAGACGACCTCGGCGACGTCTTCCTCGTCGACCTCCTCCTTCAGCATCTGCTGGGTGCCCTGGAGCTCGGCGAGGCGCGCCGTGGCCTCCTCCACCTCGCGCTCGAGCTGGGGGATCTGGCCGTAGCGGATCTCGGCCGCCTTCTCGAGGTCGGGCTCGCGCTCGACCTCGGTGCGCTTGGCCTCGAGCTGCTCCTTGAGCTCGCGGATGTGGCCGATGGCGTCCTTCTCGCCCTGCCA
>JAGQSL010000050.1 GCA_020439525.1 Acidimicrobiales bacterium
CGCAAGAAGGCGAGCTCGGCCAGCCCGGCCTGGTGGAGCTCGACGCGCACGTCGGCGGCCTCGGCCCGCTCCCGGGCTCGGCCGAGCACCTCGGCCGAGGGGTCGACGGCGATCACCTTGGCGCCGTGCTGGGCGAGGACGGTGGCGTTGCGCCCGGCACCGCACCCGAGGTCGAGGACCCGCCGGCCCTCGACGGGGCCGAGGAGCTTGAGCTCGGCCTCGGTGGGCAGCTCGGTGCCGTAGGCCACGGCCGTGGCGGGCCCGTCGCCGGGCTCCGCGGTGGTGTAGCGGTGCCACGACGGATCCGCCGGGGACGCGAGGGGGAAGAGGGCGTCGGCCATCGGCCCAGTCTGCTGCCCGGGGCGAGCGCGGCGGCGCACCGTGCGAGGCTGCAGCCGTGCGCCTGGTCACCTTCAACGTCCACCACGGCACGGTGGGACGACGGGGACCGGTCGACGTCGAACGGCTGGGTGCGGTCTGCGCCGGGTTCGACGCCGACGTGCTCTGCCTCCAGGAGGTGGACGTCGGGACGTACCGAGCTCGCGGTGCGGACCTGGCGGCGGAGGTGGGCCGCGCCACGGGGATGGACCACGCCTTCGGGGCCTCGCGCTGGTTCCCGGGCGGGCGCTACGGCAACGCCGTGCTCGTGCGCGGCACCATCGCCACCGCCGCCGTCGTGGCCCTCCCGCGGGTGCCGAGCTGGCGGGTCTGGCAGGAGCGGCGCACTGCGCTCGAGGTCGACGCCGTCCTCGACGACGGGCCGCTCCGCGTGATCGGCGCCCACCTCGCCGTGCGCCGACCCGTCAACGAGGTGCAGCTCCGCCACCTGCTCGAGCGGGCCGGCGCCGGCCCGCGCCCGACGGTCGTCCTCGGCGACCTCAACCGGACCCTCGGGTCGATCGAGGCCGCGGCGGCCGCCGCCGGCTTGCCGGCGGTGGCCCACCCGCCCACGTTCCCGGCCACGTCGCCGTCTCGCACGATCGACCACGTCCTGCTCTCGTCCGGGCTCGAGGCCGTCGCGGTCGAGGTCCGTCCGACCCCGATGAGCGATCACGCCGCCCTCCTGGTCGACGTGCAGCGACGGCTCCGCTGAGCGCCGGCCCCGGCGCGAGCGAGCCGATCGGTCGGTAGCCTCGCTGCGTGGCCTTCCGAGCCGACACCGTGCGGGGCGCCGACGGACCCGGCGAGATCGACTACCGCCTCGCGCGCGCCGCCGTGCTCTCGGAGTACCGCAAGGGCCGCATCGCGCGCCACGAGATCTGCGACGCCCACCCGGAGCTGGCCCGGGCGGCGCGGGAGCTGGGCGAGCCCACCCGGCTCGACTGCCCGGTGTGCGAGCAGCACAAGGTCGTGCTCGTCTCGTACGTGTTCGGGCCTCGCCTGCCGGCGTTCGGACGCTGCATCTCGTCGAAGAAGGAGCTGCAGGCCATCGCCAAGCGCTCCGGCACCTTCTCCTGCTACGTGGTCGAGGTGTGCCCCGAGTGCAGCTGGAACCACCTGGCGCGGACCTTCGTGCTGAGCCCGGCGCGCCCGCGCGCCGCCGCCCGCTGAGGGCCGGCGCCCGGCCGCGACTGCCCACGGCCCGTCGCTCGGGGGTAGCCTCGACCGTCGCTCACCGGCCTCCGCACCCCGCGTCGACGGCCGCCCGACCCCCTCCTCCCCATGCTGCGCCGCCGCCCCCGCAACGCCGTCCCCGTCCACAACCTCAAGGTGTCGAGGAAGGGGAAGATCAAGAAGCGCACGTTCCTGTGGCGCATGCGTCGGGTCTTCTACATCGCCGGGCTGGCCGTGGTGGTCGGTGCCGCCGGGCTGATCTACATCCTGCGCCAGGTGGAGCTGCCGGTCGATCCGAAGCTGGCGCCGGTCGAGGCCCAGACGTCGTTCATCTGCTCGAGCGAGGTGCAGGTCAACTGCAACTCCACCAACGCCATGGCCCAGCTCCACGGCGAGGAGGACCGGGTCCTCGTCACCTACGACCAGATCCCCGAGGTGCTGCGCGAGGCGGTGCTGTCGGCCGAGGACAAGGACTTCTTCGAGCACGGGGGCGTGGATCCCGTCGGCATCGCTCGGGCCGCCTACCGCGACATCCGCGGCGAGGGCGTGCGCCAGGGCGGCTCCACCATCACCCAGCAGTACGTGAAGCAGGCGTACCTGAACAGCGAGCAGACCTTCAACCGCAAGATCAAGGAAGCGGTGATGGCGGTCAAGCTCGAGCAGGAGGTCTCCAAGGAGGAGATCCTCACCCGCTACCTCAACACGGTGTACTTCGGCCGGGGCGCCTACGGCGTCCAGGCGGCGTCTCGGGCCTGGTTCTCCCACGACCTCGGCAAGCTCGACGCCGGCGAGGCGGCCTTCCTCGCCGGCCTGCTCCGCAACCCCAACGGCGCCGACCCCTACCGGGGCCCGGACTCGCTGAAGGAGGCCATCCGGCGCCGCCATGTGGTGCTCGTGCGGATGGAGGAGGACGGCTACGTCACCGCCGACGAGCGCGCCGCCTTCGAGGCCGTGTCGATGGACCCCGACGCGCCGTCCGATGCCGGGCCGTTCATCCAGCCGCCGCCCAAGGCGTCGGTGCTGGGCGACAAGGTGAAGGGCAAGGAGTGGGGCAGCGAGTACTTCGCCGAGTACGTGCGGCTCTGGCTGCTCGGCGAGTTCGGCGAGACGGCTGCCTACACCGGCGGGCTGAAGGTGTACACGACCCTCGACCTCGACATGCAGAAGGCGGCCTACGAGGCGGTCACCTCGACCCTCGACCGACCCGGCGACCCGGCGGCCTCGATCGTGGCCATCGACGACCAGGGCCAGGTGAAGGCCATGATGGCCGGCCGCGACTACGCCACGAGCCAGGTGAACCTGGCCACGGGCGGCGGCGGCACCGGCCGCCAGCCGGGCTCGACCTTCAAGATGTTCGCCCTCGCCGACGCCGTGAAGAAGGGCTACTCCATCCGGTCGGTGCTGCCCGCCCCGTCGAAGGTGAAGATCCCGCTCGACCAGTGCCCCAACGGGTCCGAGGAGTGGGAGCCGCGCGGCGGTCCCGGCGGCCCCATCTCGATGATCAGCGCCACCCGCAACTCGACGAACACCTTCTACGCGCAGCTCATGGCCCGCATGACCCCGAAGGACGTGGTGGCCCTGGCCAAGGACATGGGCGTGTCGGCCGACGTGGACCCGCTGTGCGCGGTGGTGCTCGGCGGCGAGGAGGTGTCGACGCTCGACATGGCGGCGGGCTACTCGACGCTGGCCAACGGCGGGGTGGCCAAGTCGCCCATCGTGGTCACCCGGGTCGAGTTCCCCGACGGCCGGGTCTACGACTACGCCCCCGACCAGAAGCAGGTGCTGACGCCCGAGCAGACCGGTCGGGTCACCTACGCCCTGCGCCAGGTGATCGACGGCGGCACGGGCAAGGCGGCCGCCTTCGGCCGCCCCGCCGCCGGCAAGACCGGCACCACCCAGGACAACGCCGACGCCTGGTTCGTGGGCTACACGCCGAAGCTGACCGCGGCCGTGTGGATGGGCTACCCGGAGGGCCGCATCAGCATGAGCAACGTGCACGGCATCGAGGTGCAGGGCGGCACCTTCCCGGCCGAGATGTGGCGCAAGTTCATGACCACGGCCACCGCCGACTTCGACACCGGCGACTTCCCCGAGTTCGACGCCGAGGTGCTGGGCGCCGGCGAGCCGCTCGACCCCAACTACGGCAAGAGCGGGTCGATCAGCTCGGGCTCGAGCTCCGGCGGCGGCACCGGGGCCGGCACCGGAGGACGGGGCCAGAGCCCGGCCACCACCGCCGCGCCGCAGACCACCGCGGTGCCCCAGACCACGGCACCGGCCACCACCGCCCCGCCGACCACGGCGCCGCCCACCACCGCTCCGCCGACCACGGCACCGCCCACCACGGCGCCAGCGGCCACCGGCCAGGGCGAGGCCAGGGGTCGAGGCGTCGGCGTGACCGGACGCTGACGGCGCCCGGTCGGGCTCAGGCCTCGGCCTGCACCTCCTGGTGCGGGTAGGTGAGCCGGCACACGATGCACCAGGTCTCGAACTCGTCGGCGAGGCGTTCGCCCACCGGTTGGTTCGACTCGTCGAACTCGAGGTAGATCCGCTGCACGGTGAGGAGGTCGTCGCCGTCGTCGCCGCAGGAGTCGCACCGGTCGCTCATGGGTCGCAGGGTAGCGACGACGGCTGGCGGCGAGCCCCTCCGGGAATGGAACGGGCACGGTGCGCCGTTCTACGGTGTGCCCACCGCCGGGAGCCGTCAGGCCCTGGACGGAACCGAGCAGCAGGGAGGCTCAACCATGAGCTCGACGTCGTCGTCCCCGTCCACCGATCGCCGGCCCGTCACCGTGCCCGCCGTCCGCTCGCGCAAGGTGCGCGACGGCGCCGAGCCGCTGGTGATGGTCACCGCCTACGACGCCCCCGGCGCCCGCATCGCGGATGAGGCCGGCGTCGACCTGATCCTCGTCGGCGACTCGGTCGCCATGGTCGTGCTCGGCTACGACGACACCCTCCAGGTCACCGTCGACGACCTCGCCCACCACACCGCGGCGGTGGCCCGGGCCACGCCCCGCCCGCTGATCGTCGCCGACCTGCCGTGGATGAGCTACCACGTGTCCACCGAGGACACCGTGCGCAACGCGGCCACGCTGATCCGCGCCGGCGCCGGGTGCGTGAAGCTCGAGGGCGGGCGCAAGCGGGTGCCGATGATCGAGGCGATCGTCGACGCCGAGATCCCGGTGATGGGCCACCTCGGGCTCACCCCCCAGTCGATCCACGCCATGGGCGGCTTCAAGGTCCAGGGCAAGGAGACCGACGCGGCGATGCAGTTGGTGGCCGACGCCAAGGCGCTCGCCCACGCCGGGTGCTTCGCCATCGTGCTCGAGGGCGTCCCGAGCGAGGTCGCGTCGCTGGTGACCGCGGCCGTCGACGTGCCGATCATCGGCATCGGTGCCGGGCCCGACGTGGACGGCCAGGTGCTCGTCTACCACGACGTGCTGGGCATCGAGGACCGCATCGCCCCCAAGTTCGTGCGCCGCTACGCCGACCTGAAGGCGGCATCGGTGCAGGCCATCGCCGCCTACGCCGACGACGTGCGCACCGGCGCCTTCCCCGCCGCGGCCGAGAGCTACCACCTCTCGGCCGAGGTGGCCGAGACCCTCGGCCTGTACGGCCGGGCCGGCTGACGCACCGGTAGGTTCCGGCCATCGATCCGGAGCCGGCACCCGACGCGACCCCGAGCACCGATGCCGACGCCCGGGCGGCGCGGCGTCGGTGGTCGCTGCTCGGCGGGGCGCTCGTCGTGCTCGGCGTCGCGGTGCTGGCCGCGTCGCTGCTGCTCGGTGGCGACGGCGACGACGCGCCCACCTCGGCCTCGGTGACCTTCACGGCGCCGCCCGCCGCCGACCTCGCGCCCGGGACCACGGCGACGACCTCGCCGTCGGGCCTCGGGGTGGGGGTGGGCGATGCGGTCGACGGTCGCACGCCGCTCGCCGGCTTCGGCCAGGTGGCGGCGCGCATCGTGGCCGGCGACGGCACGGTCTGCGAGGTGTGCCTGCTCGCGGCCGAGACCCCGGACCAGCGCGAGCGGGGCCTCATGGCGGTGACCGATCCCACCCTGGGCGGCTACGACGGGATGGTCTTCGTGTACGACGCCCCCACGGCCGGGGCGTTCTGGATGCGCAACACGCCCATGCCCCTGTCGATCGCCTACTTCGACATCGACGGCCGCCTCGTCTCCACGGCCGACATGGCGCCCTGCGCCGACTCGCCGGACTGCCGTTCGTACCCTGCGGCGGCGCCGTTCGCCTTCGCGCTCGAGGTGCCCCAGGGGGGCCTCGAGGACGTGGGCGTGGTGGGCGAGGCCACCCTCGAGCTCACCGGCCGCCGCTGCCCGCTGGCCGAGGACGGCTGAGCAGCGCTTCGCTGTCAGACCCCCGGGGGACCATGGCGTCGATGAGGTCAGGTCTGCGGTGGTCCGCTAGCGTTGCACGGTCCAACAAGAGACCCTGCCCCATCGCCAGATCGGCACCGGGGCCCCGCTGCGGCGGGTCCACAGGGAGGTGATGCTCGCGATGCGAGCCTACGAAATGATGGTCATCTGCGACGGCGATCTCGAGGAGAGCGCCGTGGCCGGGGTGATCAACCAGACCACGGCCCAGATCGAGTCGGCCGGCGGCACCGTCGCCAAGACCGACAAGTGGGGCCGCCGGCGCTTCGCCTACGAGATCAACCACAAGAACGAAGGGTTCTACGTGGTGTTCGAGATCGAGGCCGAGCCGGGTGCGCTCGACGAGGTCGACCGCAACCTGCGCCTCGCGGACGAGGTGGTCCGCCACAAGATCATCCGGCTCCCCGACAGCGAGGCCCACCGTCGCGGCCTGCTCGGAGCCCCTGCCCCGGCCGAAGCGGCCGGGTGATCCTGGAGGACCCATGGACAACACCGTGACCCTCGTGGGCAACGTGACCCGCGACCCCGAGCTGCGCTACACGCCCTCGGGCCAGACCGTCGCCTCGTTCGGCCTCGCGGTCAACCGCCGCTGGCAGAACCGCGCCACCAACGAGTGGGAGGAGCAGACCTCCTTCTTCGACGTGAAGTGTTGGAGCCAGATGGCCGAGAACGTCGCCGAGTCCGTGCACCGCGGCACGCGCGTCATCGTGGCCGGCCGCCTCGAGCAGCGCTCGTGGGAGACCGACACCGGCGACAAGCGATCGAAGGTCGAGGTGGTGGCCGACGAGGTCGCCCCGAGCCTCCGGTGGGCCACCGCCACCGTGCAGAAGATCGAGCGCAGCCAGGGCGGTGGCAGCAGCGCACCCAGCGGCGGTGGTCGTCCCATCGCCAACGAGCCCACCCCCTACGACGGAGAGGAGCCGTTCTGATGGCCCCCAAGCCCAAGCGCGCCAAGAACAAGGACAACGCGCGACGTTCCAAGAAGAAGGTCAGCATCCTCACGCAGGAGTCGGTGGACTACGTCGACTACAAGGACGTGAACCTGCTCCGCCGCTTCATGTCCGACCGGGCCAAGATCCGCGCCCGTCGCGTCACCGGCAACGACTCGCAGCAGCAGGCCACCATCGCCATGGCGATCAAGAACGCCCGCGAGATGGCGCTGCTGCCCTACGCCAGCCGCGTCACCCAGCAGCGCGGCGGTCGCGGCGGCGATCGCGGCGACCGGGGCATCCGCGCCGACGGCCCGCCGCCGCGTCCCTCGGGCCCGCCCCCCACGGGCGGCGAGGACAGCGGTGAGGAGATCGTCGAGAACGAGCTCGGCGGCGAGGAGCGCGAGACCGCGGAGGCCGAGGCCTGATGCGCGTCATCCTCCGCTCCGACATCGCCGGCCTCGGCCACAAGGGCGACATCGTCGACGTGGCCAACGGCTACGGCCGGAACTTCCTGCTGCCCCGCGGGCTGGCCTTCGTGGCCACCGACGGCGCCGCCGCCCAGGCCGAGTCCATGCGCCGCGCTCGCGACGTGAAGGACGCCGCCGCCCGCTCGGCGGCCGAGGACGTGGCCAAGAGCCTCGTCGGCTCGCCGGTCACCATCGCCGCCCGGGTGGGCGCCGACGACAAGCTGTTCGGCTCGGTCACCGCGGCCGACATCGCCGAGGCGGTCACCTCCCAGACGGGTGTCGACATCGACCGCAAGCAGCTCCACCTCGACGAGCCGATCCGCACGGTGGGCACCCACCTCGTGCCGGTCAAGCTGCACGCCAACGTCGAGTTCCCGGTGACGATCGAGGTCGTCGCCAGCTGATCCCTGCGGCGGCCGGCTCGCTTCGGGCCGGCCGCCGGGATCACCCTGCGTGGTCCCGTCTGTCCACAGCGAACCGGCCGGTCGGTGGATGGGCGCTCGACGCCGGCGCGGATGGCCTGAACAGGGCCGACGTGGGGCGTCGTGCGTGGTGGCGCAAGCCCGCCGCCTCGTGGGCGGCCTCGCGCTCCCCGGCCCGCGATCGGTGCGCCCCGTGCTGGGGCGTCAGGTTTCCCACAGGCTGTCCACAGCCAGTTGGGACTCGTTATCCACAGGCCGCATCTGGTCGACTGGAGCCCTCCATGGACGACGCCCCTCCCTACGACGACGGCCCCGACGAGTACCTCGACGAACCACCTCGACGCCCTCGGGGCGGCGGTGGCGGGCGCGGCGGCCGGGTTCCCCCGCACAACCTCGACGCCGAGGCGTCGCTGCTGGGCGCCATGCTGCTGTCGCGCACGGCGATCGACGTCGCCTCGGAGTCGGTGTCGGCGAGCGACTTCTACAAGCCCGCCCACGGCCACATCTACGAGGCCATCGTCTCGCTGTCGGCCCAGGGCGAGCCCGTCGACCCGGTCACCGTGGCCGACGAGCTGTCGCGCCACGACCTGCTCGACGCCATCGGCGGGCCCGCCGCGCTCATCGAGCTCCAGGCCAACACCCCGGCCACCTCCTCCGCCGGCCGCTACGCCAAGATCGTCGAGGAGCACTCGCTGCTGCGCGGCCTCATCGGCGTCGCCGGCGAGATCGCCGAGATGGGCTATGAGGTGCCCGACGACGTGCCCAAGGCGATCGACCGGGCCGAGTCGCTCGTCTTCGAGATCGCCCAGCACCGCCAGACCGACTCGATGTCGCGCCTGCACGACCTGCTCGACCAGACGCTCGACAGCCTCGAGGCCCTCTACGAGCGCGGCGACGCCATCACCGGCACGCCCACCGGCTACACCGACTTCGACGAGCTCACGGCCGGCCTCCAGCCCAACGCCCTCATCGTGGTCGGCGCTCGCCCCGGCATGGGCAAGACCAGCTTCGCCATGGGCATGGCCGGCCACGCCGCCCTCGAGGAGTCCCGTCCGGTCCTGTTCTTCTCGCTCGAGATGAGCCGGGTGGAGCTGTCGCAGCGCCTGCTGTGCTCCGAGGCGCGGGTCGACTCGAAGAAGGTCCGCAACGGCCGCCTGTCCGACGACGACTGGCGGCGGATCAGCCATGCCATCGGCCGCCTGTCCGATGCGCCGCTGTGGATCGACGACAACCCGCACGTGACGGTGATGGAGATCCGGGCCAAGGCCCGCCGCCTCCAGTCCAAGATCGGCACGCTCGGCATGATCGTCGTCGACTACATCCAGCTGATGACCGGCAACGCCCGCGCCGAGAACCGCCAGACCGAGGTGGCCGAGATCAGCCGTGGCCTCAAGATCCTCGCCCGCGAGCTGCAGTGCCCGGTGGTGGCGCTCGCCCAGCTCAACCGCGGCCTCGAGCAGCGCGCCGACAAGCGCCCCATGCTCGCCGACCTCCGTGAGTCGGGGTCCCTGGAGCAGGACGCGGACATCGTCGTGTTCCTGTACCGCGACGAGCAGTACAACCCGGACTCGGCCGATCGGGGGACCGCCGAGGTGCTCGTGGCCAAGCACCGCGCCGGTCCCACCGGCATGGTGCGCCTCGCCTTCCTCGACCACTACACCAAGTTCGCCAACATGGCGCGGGAGTAGCAGCGCCGAACCTTCGCTACGTGACGAGGGCGAGGAACCGGGCGCGGAGGGCGTCGATGCGCTCCGCCCAGGCCTCGGGGGCGAGGCGAACGTCGCCCGCTTGGGGATCGAGCGGGCCGAGCGGATCGTCGGCGGGGTACTGCGGGATCACGTGGCAGTGGACGTGGGGCATCCGGAACCCCATCGACAGGTTCGCCAGCTTCACGGGCTGTAGCACGTCGCCGATCGCCTGGCCGAGGGCGGCCACGTCGCCCCAGAACCCGCTGCGCTCCGCCGGCGTGAGGTGGTGGAGCTCGGGGGCGTGGCGCCGGGCGACGGCGACGCAGTAGCCGGCGTGGGTCTGGTTGGCGGCGAGGCGCAGGTAGCTCCACTCGGTGGCCGCGATCAGCTCGCCGAACGGGTTGGTGGGCAGGTGGGCGTCGGCGCACAGGCCGCAGTCCTCACCGTCCCAACGGCGTCGCCACTCGTCCTCGGGCCACCACGGCATCGGCGACGAGTCTGACCGGTCGGCGCCGCTCGTGGGCGACGGCCGGCCTCCTACGATCGGGCGATGGCCGCGCCCGAGCTCTGCGCCGCGCCGGGCGGTTGAGCACCGTGGACCTGGCCCCCACCGGGCTGCCGGTGGAGGAGGCGGTCGCCGGCGTGCGCCTCGCCCTCGCCGACGGTGCCGGGGCGGTCCTCGTCGCTCCGCCGGGCGCCGGCAAGACGACCGTGGTGCCGCTGCACCTGCTCGGCGAACCGTGGCTCGTCGACCAGCGGATCGTGGTGCTCGAGCCGCGCCGCCTCGCGGCCCGCGCCGCGGCCGAGCGCATGGCCGACCTGCTCGGCGAGCCGGTCGGCGCGACCGTCGGCTACCGCACCCGCGACGAGCGTCGGGTCGGCCGCCGCACCCGGATCGAGGTCGTGACCGAGGGCATCCTCGTCCGCCGGATCCAGGCCGACCCGAGCCTGGAGGGCACCGGCCTCGTGATCCTCGACGAGGTGCACGAGCGCAACCTCGTGACCGATCTGTCCCTGGCGCTGCTGCTCGACGTCCGGGGTGGGCTGCGGCCCGACCTCCGGGTGCTCGCCATGTCGGCCACGCTCGACGCGGACCGCCTCGCCGCGCTGCTCGGCGCCGGCCCGTCCACCCCGGCGCCGGTGGTCCGCTCCGAGGGCCGCACCCACGCCGTCGAGGTGCGCCACCTCGTGCCCGGGCCGCGCGACCGGCTCGACGGGCTCGTGGCCCGCGCGGTCGGCACGGTCGTCGCCGAGCGCCCCGAGGGCGACGTGCTGGCGTTCGTCCCCGGGGTCGCCGACGTGCGCCGGGTGGTCGATCGCCTCCGGGCACCGGGCGCCCTGCCTCCCACGGTGGACGTCCGCCCGCTGTCGGGCTCCCACGAACGAGCCGACCAGGACCTCGCCCTGGCCCCGAGCCCGCCGGGTCGGCGGCGGGTGGTCGTCAGCACCGACATCGCCGAGTCGAGCCTCACCGTGGCCGGCGTGCGCGCCGTGGTCGACGCCGGCCTGGTGCGGGTGCCCCGGCTCGATGCCGCCACGGGGGTGACCCGGCTCCAGACCGAACCGGCCTCGATCGCCTCGGCCGACCAGCGCGCCGGCCGGGCCGGGCGCCTCGGCCCCGGGCTCACCGTGCGGCTGTGGGACCCGGCCGAGCAGGGGCGCCGACCCGCCGCGATCGTGCCCGAGATCGAGGTGGTCGACCTCGCCCCGCTCGCCCTCGAGCTGGCCCGCTGGGGCGCGTCGGCCGACGAGCTGCGCTGGCTCGACCCGCCCTCGACGGCCCGACTCGCCGCCGCGACCGAGCTGCTCGCCTCGCTCGGCCTCCTCGACGCCGCCGGTCGGCCGACGACCGCCGGACGCGAGGCAGCCGACCTGCCCGTCCACCCGCGCGTCGCGGCGATGGTCCTCGCCGCCCGGTCGAAGGGCCAGGGCTGGACGGGCGCGCTGCTCGCCGCGCTCCTCGAGGAGGGCGACGTCGTGCGGGGGCGCCCGCCGAACGCCCCATCGACCTCGCGGCCCGCATCGACGCGCTCGGCGGCGCCGACGTGGCCGGGCTCGACCTCGATCGGCGGGCGACGCGCCAGGTCCGGCGCCGGGCCGAGGAGCTGGCTCGACGGGTGGACGTCGAGGTCGGCCAGGTCGATCCCGACGCGGTCGGCGAGCTGGTGGCCACCGCCCATCCCGAGCGGCTGGCCCAGGCCACCGGCGGCGGATCGTTCCGGTTCCGGGGCGGTGGGGGTGGGCGGGTGCCCCAGGGCGACGGGCTGGCCCGATCGCCGTGGCTGGCCGTCGCCGAGGTGGCCGATCGGCCCGGCGGCCGCGCCATCGCGCTGGCCGCCTCGATCGATCGGGCGCAGGTCGACCGGCTGGTGGCCGACGAGACCGTGGATGAGGACGAGGTCCGTTGGGACGACGCTCGGGGCGAGCTGCGGGCGATCCGCCGACGTCGGGCGGGGGCGCTCGTGCTCGACGAGGAGGAGGGCCCGGCCCCGGCCGGGGCCGCGACCGCGGCGGCCGCCATCGCCCGGCTCCGCACCGGCGACGCGACGCTGCCGTGGGCTCCTGCGACCCGGGCCCTGCAGGGCCGGCTCGCCTTCGCCCACCGGCTCGACCCCGGCCGCTGGCCCGCGGTCGACGACGAGGCGCTGCTCGCCGACGCCGACCGCTGGCTCGCGCCGCTGCTCTCGCGAGCGACCGGCGCGGCCGCCCTGGCGAAGGTCGACCTGCGACGAGCGCTCCTCGCTCGGGTCGACCCGTCGGTGGTCCACGAGCTCGACCGCCTCGCCCCCACCTCCTTCGCCACCGCGGACGGGCGCGCGGTCGACATCGCCTACGACGGTGGGGAGCCCCGAGCTCGGGTCCGACCGCAGCGCCTGTTCGGCCTCACCGACCACCCAACCGTCGGCGGTCGAGCCGGGGTTCCCGTGGTGCTCGAGCTGCTGTCGCCCGCCGACCGGCCCATCCAGGTGACCGCCGACCTGCCGGGCTTCTGGGCGGGGAGCTGGTCGGCGGTCCGCAAGGACCTCGCCGGCCGCTACCCGAAGCACCCGTGGCCCACCGATCCGGCGACGGCGTCGCCGCCCGCCGCCCGCCCCCGTCGTCGGGGCTGACGCCGGCCGGTGCCGCAGGGGGACCCGACCATCCCCTCTCCGGGGTGGCGGGGGGACGATGCTGGTGCGGTCGGTTCTGAGCGACCAACTGCGGGCGAGGGCGGAACCGGCCTGGTGACGAGGAGGTCCCCATGGACATGCAGAAGCGGTTGGCCGCTGAGGTGTTCGGCACGTTCTGGTTGGTGTTCGGTGGCTGCGGCGCGGCGATCTTCGCGGCCGGGTTCCCCGATGTGGGCATCGGGTTCCTGGGCGTGGCGCTGGCGTTCGGCCTGACCGTGCTCACGATGGCGTACGCCGTCGGCCACATCTCGGGCGGGCACTTCAACCCGGCGGTGACCATCGGCCTGGTGGTCGGCGGTCGCTTCGACAAGAAGGAGGCGGGGCCCTACATCGTCGCCCAGGTCGCCGGGGCCGTCGTGGCGGCGGCCGTCCTGTACCTGATCGCCAAGGGCCAGGACGGGTGGAGCATCGACAACTCGCTGCCCGGCGCCTTCGCCGCCAACGGCTACGGCGACCTCAGCCCCGGCGGCTACTCGCTGCTGGCCTGCCTGGTGGCCGAGGTGGTGCTCACCGGCTTCTTCCTCATCGTGATCCTCGGCGCCACCGCCAAGAAGGCGGCGGTGGGCTTCGGCGGGCTGGCCATCGGCCTCGCCCTGACGCTCATCCACCTGATCTCCATCCCGATCACCAACACGTCGGTGAACCCCGCCCGCTCCACCGGCCAGGCCCTCTTCGCCGGCGGCGACTACCTCCCGCAGCTGTGGCTGTTCTGGGTGGCGCCGATCGTCGGCGCCGCCCTCGGCGCGGCGGTCTGGAAGTACCTGCTCGCCGACGCCGCCGACACCGAGCCCCTCGCCGAGGGCGTCGGCTGACGCTCGCCCCCAGAGGCCGGCCCCGTCCTGCGCCCAGGCCCCCCCCAAGGTGGGTTCGGGACGGGGGCCGGCCGCCCTCTACCGTCGGGGCCGTGGCTCCCCGCGCTCGTTCCGTCGCCCTGGTCGCCGCCGGCGTCGGCGCCGGCCTGGCGCTGGCTCGCGTCGTGCGCGGCTCGGGCGAGGCGCCGCGAGGCCACGTCCGCCACCGGGGGTTCGGCACCCGCTCGGCGCGCATCGCCGCCACCGCCACCTCGGCCGGTGCCGGCTGGGCGGCCGACCGGGCTCGGAAGGTGTTCGCCGACGCCGAGCGGCGCGAGGCGATCGACGAGGCCCGCCAGCTGAAGACCGCCGAGCAGGTGGCCGCCACCCTGGGCGAGCTCAAGGGCGCGCTCATGAAGCTCGGCCAGATGGCCAGCTACCTCGACCAGGGCATGCCCCCGGCCACGCGCGAGATCTTGCGGCAGCTCCAGGCGGAGGCGCCCCCCATGGCCCCGGAGCTGGCGGCGGGGGTGGTGGAGGCCGAGCTGGGCGCGCCGCCCACCGAGGTCTTCGCCGAGTGGGATCCGGTCCCGATCGCGTCGGCCTCGATCGGCCAGGTGCACCGGGCGATGCTCCACGACGGGCGCGCCGTGGCGGTCAAGGTGCAGTACCCCGGCGTCGACGAGGCGATCCGAGCCGACCTCACCAGCGCCGGGCTGGTGTTCACCACGATGCGGGCGATGTTCCCCGGCCTCGACAGCGGGCCACTGGTGGAGGAGCTGCGGGAGCGGATCGTCGAGGAGCTCGACTACCGGATCGAGGCCGACAACCAGCGGCTGTTCGCCGACTTCTACCGCGACCACCCGTCGATCCACGTGCCCGAGGTGGTCGACGAGCTGAGCACGGCGCGGGTCCTCACCACCGAGCTGGCGCCGGGGGTGCGCTTCGAGGAGCTGCTCACCTGGTCGCAAGCCGAGCGCGACCTCGCGGCCGAGACCATCTTCCGGTACGTGTTCGGCAGCCTCTACCGCCTCGGCGCGTTCAACGGCGACCCCCACCCCGGCAACTACCTGTTCGAGCCCGGCGGTCGCGTCACCTTCCTCGACTACGGACTGGTCAAGCGCTTCACGCCCGACGAGCTGGCGCCCTTCGAGCGGATGACGAAGGCCATGGTGCTCGATCGCGACATCGCCGAGTTCCGCCGGGTCATCGAGCGCGTCGGGTTCCTCAAGGAGGGCATGCCCTTCAGCGACGAGGCCGTGGGCGACTACTTCGGCCACTTCTACGAGTTCATCCTCGAGCGCGAGCCGGTGACCATGACGACCGAGTTCTCGTCGGAGACCGTGCGCCGGTTCTTCGACCCCTCCGGTGAGCACGGCGAGATCATGCGGGCCGCCAACGTCCCCAAGCCGATGGTGATCATCCAGCGCATCAACCTCGGCCTCTACGCCGTGCTCGCCGAGCTGGGCGCCACCGCGAACTGGCGCCGGCTCTCCGAGGAGATCTGGCCGTGGTTCGCGGCCGAGCCCCACACCGAGCTCGGGCGCCTCGACGCGGAGTGGCGGGCGGCGCGGGCGGCGGCGGCCGACCCCGCAAGCGCGCCCTAGGCGCCCGGCGATCCGGTGGCGGCCACCGCCTCGTGGCGGCCTCGGGCCCGCCGGCGCCACGCGAACGACCGGTCGACCACCTCGACGATCAGCGCGCCCACGGCGGCGACGAGCCCGACGGCCATGGCGACGGCGGCGGGCCGGGCGATGTCGGCGACGCGCTCGCGGCAGGGGCGGGCGTTGTTCGCCTCGGCCTCGGCGCGCGTGATGCCCGCCGGCGGGTTCTGCACGTCGTAGACGTACTCGTTCGCCCGGCCGTCGAGCAGCACGCCGAGGGACGTGCCGCACGACTGGGTGGGCGTGGACACCGGCCGCAGGAGCACGAGCAGGCCGATGAGCACGACCACGACGCCGACGGTGGCGACCAGCGCCGTGGTGCGCTGGAGGCGGGTGGGCCCGGGGCGGCTGGCGGGCGCGGCCCCCGGCGCGTCGGGGTCGCTGGCGGCAACAGGCGATGGAGGTGGCGGGGGCAGATCGGTCACGGGGGCCTCTCGGGGACCCGAGCAGCGTACGGCGTCGACGCGAGGTGCCCGCCCGCGCCACCGCCCTCCGGTGGGAGCGGAGGGCGGGGCTGCGTGGTGCTCGGGGAGCGGAGCGGGAGCCGCCACAGTGCGGTGCGCCCTGGACCAGCGCACCCCAATGCGTGATGGAGGGAGGGTTGCGACCCCCGCCCCGGTACCCCGATCGTCGGTGGGGGCGATGTTCCACCGACGCTCCAGTGATCGGACCGAACCCGGCGGGGCTTGAGCAGAATCTCACGTTGCGTGATGGAAAATGCGCGAACCGTGTTCAGGCTCGCCGCGCGGGTCGGGCGGGGTCGAGAGCTGCACCGGCGGGGTCGGTAGCCTCCCCCTCGTGCTGCCGCCCGTCCTCGCCGTGCTCGCCCAGTCGTCTCCCGACAGCGGCGCCTTCCTCGGCGATGACCTGCTGCCCTACCTGGTGCTCGCCCTCGGTGGGGCGCTGGTGGCGGGCAACCTGGCCGCGATCTTCCGGCCACCGCCCGAGAAGGCGCGCAAGGAGGGCGACCTCGAGCGGGCCCCCATCGCCCGGTCGGTGGTGATGGCGGTCGTCGGCGCCGTCGCCGCGATCTGGGCGCTGGCCTCGCTGCTGACCGGCTGACCCGCTACCAGCCGGGGGCCGACCAACCCTCGGGCGCCCAGCCCTCGTCGGCCAGCTCGAAGCCGGCGAAGTCGAACGCCGGGCTCACCGTGCAGCCGACGAGCACCCAACCGTCCACCGGCCGCGCCGCCTGCCAGGCCCGGGCGGGCACGACCGCCTGCGGCTCGCAGTCGTCGGCGAGGTCGGGGCCGAGCGTGATCCGCTGGTGGTGGTCGTCCTCGACGATCGCGAGCTCCAGGTGGCCGCCCGCGTAGTGGTGCCACGCCTCGGCGGCGTCGACGCGGTGCCAGTGCGAGCGCTCGTGGGCGTCGAGCAGGAAGTAGATGGCGCTGCCCACGCCGCGCCCGCCGTCGGCCGGCAGGTCGCGCCACGTCTCGCGGTACCAGCCGCCCTCGGGGTGGGGGACCAGGCCGAGCCGATCGATGACCTCGCGCGCGTCGATGCCCCAGTGTGGCGCGTCCGTCGGCGCGCTGCTGCGGGATGGGCCAAGCTGGCCGTCGGCCGGCCCCAACCCCTGGAGCGATCATGGACCTGCTGCGCACCCCCGACGAGTGCTTCCTGGACCTGCCCGACTTCCCGTGGGCGCCGAGCTACGCCGAGGTGACCGCGGGCGACGGCGCCGGCCCGGCGCGGATGGCCTACCTCGACGAGGGGCCCGCCGAGGCGCCGGTGGTGTTGCTCCTGCACGGCGAGCCGTCGTGGAGCTTCCTCTACCGGCGGATGATCCCCCCGCTGCTCGACGCCGGGCTGCGGGTGGTGGCGCCCGACCTCATCGGCTTCGGCGGTCGATCCGACAAGCCCGGCGCGCGGGGCGATTACACCCTAGCGCGTCACTACGATTGGATGGGCCAGTGGCTGAAGGCCATGGACCTGCGCAACATCACCCTGTTCTGCCAGGACTGGGGCGGACCGATCGGGCTGCGCCAGGTGGTGGATCAACCAATGCGCTTCGAACGCCTGGCGATCATGAATACCTGGCTGCATCACCCGGGCTATACGTATTCGGACGGGATTCGCGCCTGGCGGGAGGCTGCGGTCAACCGCATGTGGCTGGGGTGGAGCGACGGCAACCTTCCCGTTGGCGCCATTGTGGCCAGATCCCTGCGGCGGCCGGGACATGATCGGACCGCCCTTGCCGCTGCCTACGAGTTGCCGTTTCCTGACGGAGGGCGCTCGAAGGCGGGTGCTCGCCGTTTTCCCTGGTGCATCCCCTTTGCGGAGCCGAAAGCCGGCAATGCCGCCGATCAGGCGCGCTGCTTCGCTGCGTTGCCAGCACTTGGCTTGCCCATTCACCTGATTTTTGGCGATGCGGACGCGGTATTCACGGCGGACTGGGGACGACAGTGGGCCGCGCAACTGCCCGGCGCCACCTTCGACACCGTGGCGAACGCGGGGCACTTCGTACAGGAAGAGGCTGGCGAAGAAGTCGTGGATATTTTTCTGCGCCGACGCGCTGGCTGAACATGGCAGCGGGCGATCCTTCGCGGCACGCACCGCCGCCGCCCGCCTGGTCACCCGTCACCTGGCCTGCGTGGCTGCTCATCGGCTTCGGCTGGCTGATTGCGCGGTTGCCGGTCGACAGCGTCTTTCGACTGGGAAGGCTCGGCGGCTGGCTGCTGTATCACCTCGGCCGTCGGCGCCGTCACATCGCCGAAACCAACCTCAGGCTGTGCTTTCCCCACCTGTCCGCGAACGAACGGCTGCGGCTGCTGCGGCGCAATTTCACGCACACTGCCACCGGGGCCATCGAGATCATGCTGCCCTGGCTGAACCCGGCGCGGGATCTGTCGCCGCGCATCGACATGGTAGGCGAAGCGCATTATCGCGCCGCCATCGCCGGGGGACGGGGCGTAATCGTTCTGGCCACCCACTTCACGACGATGG
>JAGQSL010000424.1 GCA_020439525.1 Acidimicrobiales bacterium
CGGCGGGCCTGCTCGTCGAAGGCGATGATCTTGGGCATCCCGGTGTTCTCCTGGAGGATGGACGGACGGCTGGCACTCCACAGGGGAGAGTGCTAACAGCAAACCACGTCCGCCCTCCGTTAGCAACCGCAGGCCGAGAGTGCTAACGCACGCCACCACGCTCCGCGGTGCGAACGGGCCGTTCGGCCCATCTCGCCGCCACCCTCCGCACCGATGGAAGGGGGCCGGATCGCACGCCGATGCGGCGAGCGGGCGGGCCGCCGACGGTTGGAGGGAGATCGCCGGCGGCCCGCCGCCGCGCTCGGATCAGCCGCCGGCGATGGCGGGGATGATGCTCAGCGTCTCGCCGTCGGCGACGGCGGTGTCGAGGCCCTCGCGGAAGCGGATGTCGTCGTCGGAGACGTACAGCTGCACGAAGCGGTGGAGCTTGCCCTCGCCGTCGAGCAGGCGATCCTTGAAGCCCGGGTGGGCGGCATCGAGCGCGGTGAGCACCTGGCCCACGTCGCTCCCCTCGACCTCGACCTCCGAGGCGCCGCCGGTGAGGGTGCGGAAGGTGGTGGGGACGCGGACGGTGACGGACATCGACGGGAACCTCGGCTGGTGCGGTGCGCTCGGCGAGCGCGGGGCGTGAGGGAGCGTAGCGGTGGGGTGGAGGCGATCCCACCGGGCGACGGGCGCGACAGGTTCCCTTCCGATGCCGTTCACACCGCGGACGCGTGGTCGTCGCAGCCGGTCCGTACGGTCGGGCCCACGACGACGGGGGACGGTCGGCTCGCACCGCGGGTGCGGCCTTGCCCGAGGACGGTGCAGCGATGACGATGGCGCCCATGACCACGCCGAGCACGCAGCGGGGCCTGCGGTCCTTCCCGCTCGGTGCCCACGACCTCGACGAGGTGGTCGCCGCCCGTCGAGCCACCGGGACCACCATCTCGGCGTGCATCCCCGCCCGCGACGAGGCAGCAACCGTGGGCACCGTGGTGGAGCGCCTGCGCCGCCACCTCGTGGAGGAGGCCGACCTCCTGGACGAGATCGTCGTCGTCGACGACCACTCCACCGACGGCACCGGCGCGCTGGCGGCCGCCGCCGGCGCCCGCGTGGTCGACGCCGCCGCGGTGCTGGCCGAGTTCGGCGAGGGCCACGGCAAGGGCGAGGCCCTGTGGAAGTCCGTGCACGAGTCCACCGGCGACCTCGTCGTGTGGGTCGACGCCGACATCGTGGACTTCGACCCCGGCTTCGTCGTCGGCATGGTGGGACCGCTCGTGGTCGAGCCCGACGTCGACTTCGTGAAGGGGCACTACCACCGGCCCGAGGCCGACGGCGTGGGCGGTGGGCGCGTGACCGAGCTGCTGGCCCGCCCCCTCCTGTCGCTCTACTTCCCGGAGCTGGCCGAGATCGCCCAGCCCCTCGCCGGCGAGTACGCCGGGCGGCGGTCGCTCCTCGAGCAGCTCCCCTTCGTGGTCGGCTACGGCGTCGACGTGGCGCTGCTCATCGATGCGGCCCGCACGGTGGGCATCGAGCGCATCGCCCAGGTCGACCTCGGGGTGCGCCACCACCGCAACCGCACCCTCGACGAGCTCGGGCCGCAGGCGCTGGCGGTCGGCCAGGCGATCCTCGAGCGCGCCGGCGTCCGCCCCCCGACCACCGCCGTGCTCCACCGCCCGGGCCGCGATCCGCTCCCCGTGCCGATGGTCGAGCGCCCGCCGCTCGCCTCCCTCTAGACCCACATCGCGATGCGACGTCCGGTGTCGACGTCGAGCTCCTCGGGATCGCCGAACGCCAGGGCCGTGCCGAGCGCGCAGCGGCGCGCCGACCACGCCGCGGCCGCCGCATCGAGGAGGTCGTCGAGCGGGATCGCCCCGGCGGCACCGACCTCGACGGGCACGACGATCGCCGGCTCGGCCTGCTCGAGCAGCCGCACCCGGAGGAGGGCGCCCGCCGCCGACCGCTTGGCGTGGGCCAGCCCGGCGCCCGCGAGCTGACGGAACGACGCCTCCGGGAACACCTCGTGGATCCGCTCGTCGCCCCGGGCGACGGCCCCGGCCTCGCGGATGCGGCCGAGGAGCGCGGCGGCCTGGGCGCTGAGGAGCGGGAGGCCCCGCGCGGCCAGGTGGGCGTTGGCCTCGGCCTGGGTGGCGAACCCGGCGGCGCTGCGGGGCGGCGCCGGGAACACGCTCGATCGACGGGGCCCCACGAAGGCGCGGGCGGCGACGTCCGCGGTGCGGCGGGGCCCGTCGACCAGCCCGACGGGGATGTCCACGCCCACCGCCGCCACCTCCGCTCCCACCCGGTGGGCGGCGGCGTCGGCCTCGCCGATGACGGTGGCGAGCTCGGGGTGGAGGTGGGCGGCCACGAAGCCGTCGTCGTCCACCACGACGCCGACCCAGCCGAACCGGCCGGCGGCATCGATGCCGAGCGCTCGGGTGCCGGCCACCTCAGGCGCCGGCGAGGCGCGCCTTCACGAGGGCGGAGACCGCCTTGCCGTCGGCGCGACCGCCGACCTTGGCCATGGCCGCCTTCATCGCCAGGCCCATCTGGGCCGGGCCCTCGAAGCCGCCCTCGGCCAGCGCCTCGTCGACGAGCGCGGCCAGCTCGTCGTCGCCGAGCGGCGCCGGGAGGTAGCGGGCGAGCACGTCGCGCTCGGCCAGCTCGCGCTCGGCCTTGTCGGGCCGGCCGCCCTCGACGAACGCCGCCGCGGCCTCCTCGCGGCGCTTCGCCTCCCGGGCGAGGACGGCCACCACCTCCTCGTCGGTGAGCTCGCGCACCTCGGCGCCGGCGACCCGCGCCTCCTTCAGCGCCGCGGTCGCCATGCGCAGCACCGAGCGGGCGAGGTCGTCGCGGGCCTTCATGGCGGCGGTGAGGTCGGCCTGGATCTGGTCGGCGAGCACGGGGTCCTCCGTCGGGTCGGTGGGCCCCACTCTGGCCGATGGCGCGCTCAGCCGGGTGGTCCGGGGAGCTGGGGCAGCGCGGCCTCGAACAGCGCGGTCTCCAGGGCGTCGAGCACGCCGTCGACGCGCTGGTGGGCGCGCAGCCGCCGGGCCAGGGGCAGGCCAGCGGCCACCTCGAGCGCCGAGGTGACCTCCTCGAGGGCGGCGAGCACCGGATCGAGGCGGGCGGCGAGCTCGGGCCGGCCCTCGCCGAGCGCCAGCACCGACACCCGGAGCCGATCGACCCGCCGCTGGAGGCGCCGCCGGCCGACGCGGTCGGCGAGCCCCGGCGGCGGCAGGCGCAGGTCGTCGGCATCGGTGCTCGACGGGCCATCGGGGCCCGTCGGGATCGCCTCGACCGCCGCCCCGGCCCCAGCAGACCGGACGCTCGATCGCTCGGCTCGCCACTCCCGAGCGCTCGCCGCCAGGGTCCGGCCGTGGGCGGCGAGCTGGGCGCGCACGTCGGGATCGGCCAGCCGCTGCGCCGCCAGCACGGCGAGCGACATCCCCAGCCGCTTCAGGTCGCGCGACGACGGCTTCGGCACCTCGGTCACCCCACCAGCCTGCCAGGCGGCTCCGCCCACCGCTCGGAACATCGGCGGGCGGCCCGTGGTTGAGGGCACCGTGGCCGATCCGACCCCTGCCGTCACCGTCTACTGGCGACCCGCCTGCCCCTACTGCATCCTGCTGCGGCGCGGGCTGCGGCGCGCCGGGGTGGCCACCGACGAGGTGAACATCTGGCACGACCCGGACGCGGCCGCGACCGTGCGCCGCGTGGCCGACGGGAACGAGACCGTGCCGACGGTCCGGGTGGGCGACCGGTACCTGGTCAACCCGAGCGCCTCCGAGGTGGTCGCGACCCTGGCCGAGCTGGCCGACGGGCCGCGCTGACCCCTCGGGGCGCCCGGGCGCGCTCCGCTGTGCTCGAATGCCCGACCATGAGCGACGCGTGGGGCGCGAGGTGAGCGGCGACACCGGGGGCGAGCCGTGGTGGCGCGCCATCGTGCCCGCCGACCCGCGGCGCGTCGGCTCCGAGCCCGACTACCGCTTCACCTTGGCCAACGAGCGCACGTTCCTGGCCTGGATCCGCACGGCCCTCGCCCTCGCCGCGGGCGGCCTCGGCGCCATCGCCCTGCTCCCCGACCTCACCGGGTCCCACGTGCTCGGCGTGGCCCTGCTCGGCCTGTCGTGCGTGACCTCGGCGGTGGCCTATCGCCGGTGGGCGCGCAACGAGGCGGCGATGCGGCTCCAGCGCCCGCTCGCGCCCTCGCGGCTGCCCGCCATCATGACCGCGGGCGCGGCGCTGTTCGCCCTGCTGGGCGCCGTCCTGCTCCTGCTCGACGCCCGATGAGCGAGCCCGTCGAGGCCGCCGAGCCCGAGGGCCCCTACGCCGTCGAGCTGCAGCACGAGCGCACCGCGCTCGCGTGGGAGCGCACCGCGTTCTCGATCCTGGCGGTAGGCGTGGTCCTCGCTCGCTTCGCCGCCTTCGAGCACCAGGGCCTGCTGGTCGCCGCCGGCCTGGCCGTCCTGGTCGGCGGCGCCACCCTGGTCGCCTGGACGCAGGTCACCTACCAGCTGCGGGGCCATGCCCTGCGGCGTGGCGAGGACGTCGCCCACCCCGCCGCCGCCCGCACGATCGGGCTGGCGTGCACCGTCACCTGCGCGCTGTGCGCCGCCGCCGGGCTCTGGTCGCTGCGCTGAGCTACCCCGACCGGCGCGGGTGAGCCTCGAACCAGTCGAGCGCCAGGTCGGTCGCGTCGATCGTCTGGGTCGTGGGGCCGATCTCGATGTCGCTCCCCGGCCAGGTGTGGCCGCCGCCGTCGATCGTGTACAGCTCGACGCCGAGGCCCGGGTCGCACCCCTCGTAGCGCCGATGCTCCACGTCGTCGCCGATGCGCTCGACCACCGGCTCGGCGTCGCAGCCGGCGTTGGCGGCCCAGGAGGCGATGTTGGCGAGGGTCCCCGACACCCCCTCGTTGGGCGAGCCGGTGGGGTCGACCGTCCCGCCCTCGCCGTAGGGCACGGTGAAGTCGGCCCGACCGTGGAAGGCCACCACCGAGGTCGGGTCGCAGTCACCGGGGAACACCTCGACGGTGACGAGGGCCAGCGACGCGAACCGTCCGTCGAACGAGCAGGCCGTGGCGGCGGCCTTCCAGGCGCCGAGCGACATCCCCACGAGGTGCACGCGGTTGCGGTCGATGCAGTAGCGCGCCTCGAGGTCGTCGACGAGGGCGGTGAGGAAGTCGCCGTCGGCGCCGGTCCCGGCGATCTCCCAGCGGCCGCCGATCGCCTCGGGCGCCACGGTCAGCATCCCCCGCTCGGCGGCGCGGCGGGGCACGTCGCCGTAGGTGCTCGCCTGCAGCGCGTCGGAACCGGCGCCGTGGAGGTTCACGATCAGCGGCGCGGCGACGTCGGGGTCGTAGGAGTCGGGCACGGCGAGGCGGTACACCCGGTCGATGCCGCCGCTGGCGAAGGTCTGCGCCACGTCGCCGGGCCGATCGGCCGGGTCGAGGCGCTCGACGTCGGGCTCGGTGCCGCAGCCGGCGCTCGGCTCGGCGGCCACCGACGCGGGATCCGCCGGATCGAGGGTCGTGGTGGTGGTCGGCGCCATCGAGGTGGAGGCCCCGTCGGAGGACGATCCGCTGCAGGCGGTGACGACGCCGGCGAGGACCGCGGCGAGGAGGATGGGTCGGAGCCGGCGCGCCCGCACGTCAGCTCGCCCGGGCCAGGCAGCGTCGACGGAGCTCGTCGGCGCCCTCGCCGCCCAGGTCGTCGAGGTACGCGGTGCGCCCCTGGATCGCCCCGAGCAGCGACCGGGCCGGGGCGTGCACCACGAGGTGGCCCTCCCCCACCGCGACCTCTGCGTCGCTGGCCTCCAGCCGCAGCCCGTCGAGGTCCACGCCGGCGAAGCCGGTGCGCCGCCCCGACGCGAACCGGAGGGCGACGTCGTAGGCCTCGGGAGCCACGTCGACCGATCGCCCCAGCGGGGTGAGCAGGTCGCCCCCGTGGGTCACGGTGTCGGTGAGCGGCGCCTCGGGGCCGAGCATCGGCGGGGTGAACCGGCTCGTCGCGTGCTCGCGCAGCAGGGCGACGCAGTCGGCCGGAGGGCGGGCGCGCGCGGCGTCGCGGGCGAAGCGGTCGTTCGCTCGGTCGAAGCGGAGGCGGGCGCGCAGCAGGCCCACCACGAACGCCGGCGATCCCACGGTGAAGGGCACGATGAGGTGGGCGACCACGTCGTGGCAGGTCCAGCCCTCGCACAGCGACGGGTGCGCCCACTCCTCGGCGGAGAGCTCGTCGAGCTCGTCGGCGAGGCGTCGGCGCTCGGCGGCGATGAGGGCGAACACGTCCACGGGGCGACACGCTAGGCATCAGCGGGCGGGCGCGGGCGAGCGATCTGCCACGATCGGTCCATGGCACCCCTCGACGAGCCCGGGCCCGCCGCCGGCTGGGCCCTGCGGACCTCGCGCGCCGCGATCGACCTCGACGGCCTGCTCGACCGCTTCGGCCAGCTCCACCGCATCCCCATCGAGGCCGGCCCGGCCGCCAGCGAGCTCGCCGCCGGCACGCCGTGCTTCCTCGTGCGCACCGATCGCGAGCGGGTCGTCGGGCTCTGGGCCGTCGGGGAGGTGGTCGCGCCCACGCTCGCCCTCCCGGCGGGCACCCCGCTGCTCCCCGCGGAGGAGCCGCTCGGCGCCATCGACCCGGCGACCGCTCGCACCTACGCCGAGGTGGAGCTGCTCCCGCTGGCCAAGCCGATCCCGCTCGAGGTGCTGCTCGGCGACGCCCGGCTCGGCCGCTCCGAACTGGCCGACGCGGCCGACGGCACCGAGCGGCCGCTCCGGCTCCGTTCGGGCGAGGTGCGCGCCCTCGAATCGATCGAGTGGTGGATCGACGAGCCCGACGACGAGCAGCGCCGCGACCTCGACCGCCTGCTCGCCGCGGAGGACCCCCTCCTCGACGACCTCGAGGTCGACGGCGCCTGAGCGCCCTCAGCCGGCCCGGTCGGCGAACGTCGGCGTCCGCAGCAGCGCCCGGACGGTGGCGGTGAACCCATCCGCCCCGACCGCTTCGATGAAGGCGGTCCGCTGGGCGATCGTCGGCGCCCGGCCGAGCACGTGGAGGTAGACGACCGCGGCGCTCACGTTGCCGGCCTGCTTGCGCTTGTACTCGCTCGACTCCGAGAAGTTGATCATCACCTGCCCTCGCGACTTCTTGCGGGCGTCGAGCTGGCCGGTCCAGTACGTGATCCCGGCCGCGTCGCCCGATCGCTCGAGGACGTTGGCGTAGATGTTCTCCACGAACTTCCGGTTGGTCATCGAGCCGTAGCGGCGGATGAACTCGCTGGAGGCGGCGAAGTTGCTGGAGATCCGAGACAGGGTCCAGCCGGCGCGCCGCCGACCGAGCCAGAAGTTCAGCCCACCCGCGTCAGGGATCCGCGTCAGGTACGCCGAGTAGAGCCGCACGGTCGGGTCCACGTTGGTGGTGGCGTCGGCCTGCTCGCGCAGGAAGGCGATCAGGTCGGCCGTCGTCTTGGTCCCGGCGCCGAGCTGGGCCAGCCAGCTGGTGCGCTCGGCCGAGGTCGGCGGACGGGCCGCCATCCACGTGAACAGCTCGTCGACCGCCTTGGTGCCCGACGTCCACGGCAGCCACCACCTCGTGGTGACCGGTGCCGCGTCCGCGAAGGCGCCGGTGCCCACGTCGTTGGTGGCCGCCACCCGGAAGGTCGCCGCCACCCCGTCGACGAGGTCGGTCGTGGTGAGCTCGCCGGCGGTCGGACCCACCGGGCCGAGGTCCGTCTCGGTCGCGCCCTGCACCACGTGCACCTCGTAGCCGGTGATCGGCTGGCCCCCGTCGTCGCCGGGCGCGCTCCACCGCACGGTGGCCGCCCCCTGGCCGAGGATGTCGACGCCGTCGATGGTCGGCGCCCCCGGTGCCGTGTCGGGGGCCTCGGCCACCTCGATCGAGACCGTGCCCGTGTCGGTGGCCTTCCCGTCCGACACGGTGAAGGTGAAGGCGTCCGGCCCTGCGTAGCCGGGCGCCGGCGCGTAGGTCAGGGAGGGGGCGGTGCCGCTCAGCGTCCCGTGGGCGGGCGGGGTCGCCACGGCGTAGGCCAGCGGGTCACCGTCGCCGTCGGTGCCCGCCAGCACGATCGGGGTCGGGGTGCCGTGGGCGACCGCCACGGTCTGGTCGGTGGCCTCCGGCACCGCGTTGGCGGCGACGACCGTGGTCGTGACCAGCACGGTGCTGAGGTCGCTCGGGGTGCAGGTGGCGGTGAAGTTCCCGAAGATCCCGGCGTTCCCCTTCACGACGATGCTCGTCGGCACCTTCCACGAGATGGTCCGCGGCGCGCCGCCCACCGTGGCGCGCACGGTCACGTCGGGCATCGTGGGCGGGGGGTTGCTGCCGCCGATGGACACCGACCCGGTGAGGGTGGCGACGACGTTCGACCCCGAGATCGCCCACGACGCCCCCGAGAAGCTCGACGCCGTGAAGGTCACGTCGTCGATGGCGACGTCGGCCGGGATCGGCGTGACGATCTTGCCCTCGGTGATGGTCGCCGTGATCGGCACGTCGCCCACCGGGACCGGGACCTGGGTGGTGAGGTCCACCGTCCCCCCGACCGCGACGGGATCCACGCTGTCGTTCGCGGTGATGTCGACCGAGCTGTCGAGCGAGCCGATCAGCGGGATCCCCGCGCAGGTGGCGGCCACGGACGTCGTCCCGTCGGCCTGGGCGACGGGTGGCGCCACGAGCACGCCACCTCCTGCGAGCACGGTCGCGACGACCGCGAGCAACCGACGTGGATGCATGACCACTCCCCCCAGAGCTCCCCTGTTGCCGGCGGACGGTACCAGCCCGTCCCGACGCCTGCCGCGACCTGCTACGCCCCCGCTGCTGCGTCGCCCGACCACACCGTCGGTCGCCGGTGGGCCCACGGCTGGGCCCCCTCGAGCTGCGACGCGAGGCGGACCAGGACGTCCTCACGGGCGGGTGCGCCCACCAGCTGCACCCCGATGGGGAGGCCCTCCTCGCTTTGGTGCAGCGGCAGCGAGACGGCGGGCTGGCCGGTGATGTTGAACGGCGCGGTGAAGTGGGCGGGGCTGGCCGAGCGCATCACGCCCGCGAAGGGGTCCTCGGGGGTCGCGCCGAACTGGCCGAGGGTCGGCGGCAGCTCCGGGATGGTCGGCGTGAGGAGCACGTCGTAGCCGTCGACGAGCCACCAGCCCACCACGTCGCGGGTGAGGGCGTGGAGCCCCTCGAGGGCCCGCAGGTACTGGGCGGCGGTGATGGCGCGACCCGCCTCGGCGAGCGCCCACGTGCCCGGCTCGAAGCCCGCGGGCGTCGGCTCCGCCCCGACCAGCTCGCCCAGGTGCTCGACCTCCCGGGCGACCCAGGCGGAGAAGGCGGGCAGGAAGTGCTCGAGCGCCCGCCCGTCGCCGAGCGCGGCGGGGTGGGCGACCTCGACGTGGTGGCCGAGGTCTTCGAGGAGCGACGCGGTGGCCTCGGTGGCGGCGCGGACCTGGGGGTCGACCTCCACGGTGCCGTCCCACGACGCGGCCGTCCACCCGATGCGCAGCGCGCCGGGGTCGGTGCCCACCTCCTGGGCGTAGGGCCGCTCGGGTCGCGGGGCCCACGACGGATCGCCGACGCCGGGGCCTTCGACGGCGTCGAGCAGCGCGGCGGCGTCGCGCACCGAGCGGGTCACGGCGAGTCGGGCCACGAGCCCGGCCCACGCGTCGCCGTCGGGCGCCAGGGTCGACCGGCCTCGGCTGGGCTTGAGGCCGACGAGCCCGCACTCGGAAGCCGGGATGCGGATCGACCCGCCACCATCGCCGGCGTGGGCGACCGGGACCACCCCGGCGGCCACCAGCGCCGCCGAACCGCCGCTCGATCCGCCCGTGGAGCGTGCGGTGTCCCACGGGTTGCAGGTCGGTCCGTACGACTCGGGCTCGGTGGTGGTGACCAGGCCGAGCTCGGGGGTGTTCGACCGCCCGATGACCACCAGGCCCGCCTGGCGGAACCGGACGGTCAGCTCGCTGTCGACGGGAGACACGTAGCCGTGGTCGCGCAGGAAGCGGGTCCCGCCGTGGAACGGCTCGCCCGCCATCGTGCCGTCGAGGTCCTTGAGCACGAACGGCACGCCCGTGAAGGGCCCGTCGGGCAGCGTGCCCCCGGCATCGGCCACGGCGGCGTCGAAGCGCTCGTGCACCAGCGCGTGGAGGATCGGGTCGACCTGGCGAGCCCGGTCGACCGCCGACTGCACCAGCTCGGCCGCCGACACCTCGCCCTCGCGCACGAGGCGGGCCTGGTCGGTGGCGTCGAGCTGGGCGAGATCGGTCATGGCCGCACGCTAGGCATCGGCCAGGCGCTCGGCCACCACCTCGGCGAGGCACCCCGCCGCGTCGGCCAGCGCTCGCTCGCGCCCGAAGCGCTCGACGAGCGAGATGGCCTCCACGCGCTCGCCGGCGCCGTCGAACACCTCGCCGGCCACCACGACCACGGGCACGTCGAACTCCCGAGCCAGCTCGGCCACGCCGCCCACCACCTTGCCGTCGAACGAGGCCGCGTCGACGAAGCCCTCGCCGGTGACCACCAGGTCGGCCTCCTCCACCGCGCTGGCCAGGTCGAGCTCCTCGGCGATGAGCTCGAAGCCCGACACCACCGAGGCCCCGACCGCCGCCAAGCCGCCCGCCAGCCCCCCGGCGGCGCCACCGCCCTCGATCTCCACGACGTCGACGCCGTGGTCCTCCAGGTACACCTGCGCCAGGCGCTCGAGCCGGCGCGACAGCAGCTCGATCTGGCTGGCCGAGGCACCCTTCTGGCCGGCGAACTCGCGCGCCGCGTCGAGGAAGCGGCAGCGGACGTCGACGGCGGCGATCAGCTCGACCCCGCGCAGCCGCGGCGTCGGGAACAGCGCCTGCAGCGCCGCCAGACCGCCGTCGGTCGTGGCCGACCCGCCGTGGCCGACGAAGATCCGCCGGGCGCCGAGGTCGACGGCCTCGCCGATGAGCTCCCCGGTGCCGCGCGTCGAGGCGGCGACGGGATCGTTCGCCTCGGGTCCGCCCACGAGCGCGAGCCCCGAGGCCGCCGCCATCTCGATGACCGCGGTGCGCCCGCTGAGGCGCCACCCGGCCGGCGTCGGCTCGCCCAGGGGCCCGGTGACCACGCTCACCCGGTTGGCCCCGCCGAAGGCGTCGGTGAAGCCCTCGCCGCCGTCGCTCAGCGGCACCTCGCGGACGCGAGCTCGGGGATGGGACTCGCGCACCCCGGCGGCGATCGCCGCCGCGGCCTCCGCGGCGGTGACCGTGCCGCGGAACTTGTCGGGAGCGGCGAGGACGCGCACGGCTCAGCCCCCGGCCGCGGCCAGCTGGTCGGCGAGCCAGTCGGCCGGCGTGCGGGCCAGCGACGCCGCCCGCAGCGTCGCCGCCCGGCGCTCGCGCTCATCGGCCGGAGCGTCCAGGGCATCGGCCATCGCCAGGGCGGTGGCCCCGACGTCGAAGGGCTCGGCGCGCCAGGCGCCCGCCTCGCCCAGCTCGTCCCACGCACCGGCGTGCGGCGAGAGCACCAGCTGCGCGTCGCGCTCGTTGACGATCATCGCCTCCTTGGCCACCAGGTTCAGGCCGTCGCTGATCGGGTTGACGAGGACGACGTCGGCGCGCACCAGGGCCGCCACCGAGCGCGGGTAGTCGTCGTGGGGGTCGTAGGCGATCGGGGTCCACTCGGGCGTGGCGAAGCGCTCGTTGATCTCCGCCACCCGCTCGGCCACCGCGCGGGCGTAGCGGTCGTAGGCCGCGACGCCCTGGCGCGACGGGTAGACGAACGCCCCGAACACCACCTGGCCGCGCCGCTCGGGCTGGGCCTCGAGCAGCGCGGCGTAGGCGTCGAAGCCGCGCAGCACGTTCTTCGAGAGCTCGATCCGATCGACCCGCACGACGAAGCGCCGGTCGCCCACCAGGGCATCGAGCTCGCCGACGGCCGATACCGTGGCCGCCGAGGTCGCGGTGGCGGCGAGGTCGGCGGGATCGGGCGCCAGCGGCGCCACGAACGTCGGCGGGCATCGCACCGGCGCGTCCTCGCACGACGCCTCGAAGGCGTGCTGCCACCGCACCGAGTGGAAGCCGCACGCGTGGTGGGCGGCAAGGCCCTCCAGGAGCTCGTGGCGAGCCTGGCGCGGCAGCATCCGCAACCACTGCGGCGAGGCGAACGGCGTGTGGGAGAAGTGCACCAGGCGCAGGTCGGGGCGCTCGGCGCGCACGGCGGGGGCGAGCAGGCACAGGTGGTAGTCCTGCACGAGCACGACCGCGCCCTCCGGGGCGTCGGCCACCACCGCGGCAGCGAACGCGGCGTTGACCTCGCGGTAGGCCGACCACGTGGATTCGACCCAGCCGAGCGGCCAGGCCGGCTCGACCACCGGGTCCCACAGGCCGTGGTGGGCGAACCACAGCACCTCGTTGCACACCCCGTCGTAGTGGGTGCGCCAGGTGTCGGGATCGATGTCGAGGAGGCGGACCCGGAAGCCCTCGGCGTCGGTGACCCCCCGCCCGGCGACCTGGCGATCGCCGTCGGTCATGGCTGCGGCGATCCAGATGGCATCGGTGCCACGCACCAGCGGTCCGAGCCCCGACACCAGCCCGCCGGCACCTCGGCGCGAGGACACGCCGTCGGCGGCGGCGGGATCGAGGGCGAACGAGACCGGGCCCCGGTTGGAGACCACGACGATCGGGTGAGCCATCTCGACCACCCTAGGAGGCCCCGCGAGGGCGCCGGTCAGGCCAGCAGGGCGCGCAGCAGGGCGGGGACCGCGTCGGGCCCGGGCAGGACGAGCGCGGCGCGATCGGCGAGCGCGGTCGGCAGCTCGGGACCGCCGACGGCGACGGCGACCGCGGCGCGCAGGGTGCCGACGTCGGCGAGGTGCCCGAGCGCCTCGACGGCCCGGAGGTCGCCCAGGTCGTCGCCGGCGAACAGCGCGGCGCTCGCCTCCACCGCCTCGATCTGCTCGCGCAGGGCCGTCCCCTTGTCGACCTCGATCGGCGGGTGCAGCTCCACCGACCGCTTGGCGGGCCGGGCCTCGAGGCCGAGGCGCTCGGCGAGCGAGCGGGCGAGCTCGACGGCGGCGGGCTCGAGCTCGGGCCGGGTGCGGACGTGCAGGGTGAGCGAGAGGCCCTTGGGCTCGACGAGCATGCCCTCGAGGGCGGCGCCGGGGGCCGACGCCTCCTCGGCCTCGCTCGCCGCGTCGTGGACGATCGGGCGCCACGCCGCGGCGTCGGGGTGGTCGGCCACCACGCCGTCGACGAGCGACTCGAGGCCGTAGAGGCCCGACAGCGCCACCGTGCCCGGGAGGTGGCGGGCGAGGAAGCCCACCGGGCGCCCCGAGATGGCGACCACGCGCCGGTAGCGCCCGGCCAGCTCGTCGAGCAGCGCCGGGACCCCGGGGATCGGCACGGCGGCCGCCGGATCGTCGACGACCGCGGCGAGCGTGCCATCGAAGTCGAACGCGAGCACCGTCGCATCCGGCGCCTCGCGCAGGGGGGCGACGAGCGACGCCAGCTCGGCGTCGTCGGTCGACATCGGCGGAGCTAGGCGGCGGTGGTCGTGGTCGTGTCCGACGAGCTGTCGGACACGGGCGGTGCGTCGGGCCCGAGGATCACCACCACGTTCGCGTCGCCCTCGACGCCGCTGAGGCTGAGCTCGGCGATGTCCTTCACCGCGTCGGTGCTCTTGCCCAGCAGGAGCGCGATCTGGGTCGCGTCCTCTTGGTACCCGTCGGTGTAGAGGAAGGTGGTGGCCTCCACGTTGACCGGCGAGTTGGTGGCATCGCCCATCACGTAGCCCGACTGGCCGATCAGGTTCGACGTGTCGGCCGCCGCCCCCGTGGGCCCGCCGCCGTTGAGGACGAGCACCTTCACCTCGCTCGGCTGGTGCGAGGAGGTCGCCGCGGTCGTGGTGGTCGCCGCGGTGGTCGACGTGTCGTCGGCCAGCGCCGAGGTGTCCACGCCGCTGGTCTGGTCCTTGCTCGGGGTGGCCGTCCCGGAGCCGCCGCCACCACCGGCGTTCCAGAGCAGCAGGAAGCCGACGAGCACGCCGATGCCGAGGACGAGGAGGCCGCGCGCGTTGCCGTCGGCCCCCGCGGGTCGAGGTTCGGGAGCGGTCATGGGCGGCGCCGTTCGATCGGGTGCATCCGGACCAGCGTGGTCGGCGGGCCGATCCGATGCAAGCACCCCTGGCGCCTCACGGCGCGGTCCGCCCCGGCGCCGGCTCGCCGACGGCGGGCGGGGTGGCGGCGGCGAGGAAGGAGAGCACCCCGTCGGGGTCGGCGCCCACGTGCACCGAGCGACCGCACTCCTCCTCGCCGAAGAGCTCGCGGAGCAGCGGCAGCACCGGCAGGCGCACGCTCCACCAGCCGTCGAGGTCGAGGAACGCCATCGGGCTGAACCGCCCGTCGACCACCCGGTACACGTTCTGGGCGGCGTCCTGGAACACCTCCTGGACCGTGCCGGCCCAGCCGGGGGCGTACACGACGCCGTCGACCGCGATCGACAGGAGGCCGTCCTCGCGCAGCGGGTTGGAGAAGTACTTGGCGAGGTGGCTGGCGAAGGGCGTCGGAGGCTCGTGGCCGTAGAACCAGGTGGGGATGGCGAGGCTCGGGCCCCGCCCGGCCGGATCGATCTCGGCGAGCAGCTCGAACGCCGGTGCCTGCCACGCGTGCAGGCGGGCCAGGCGGTCGAGGTCGACGGCACCGCCGGGCGCGACCACCCCCGCGACCTCGGGGAAGCGGGGGACGCGGGCGAGCACGCCGATCGCCTCGTCCAGCGCCAGGTCGCCCGCGAGCGCGAGCAGGGCGCCGAGGTGGGTGGCCTCCATGGCCCCCGGGCCGCCGCCCGAGACCACGACCGCACCGGTTCGGGCGAGCGAGCGGGCCAGCCGAGCCACCGCGGCGTAGGCCGGGTCGTCGCGGG
>JAGQSL010000051.1:0-18074 GCA_020439525.1 Acidimicrobiales bacterium
GGTTGTCGCCCTCGGTGGTGGCCTCCACGCTCACCTCGATGCGCGGGTCGCCCTCGACGATCACCTTGTGGGCCCCGGCGCCGCCGTCGGGCGGCACCGGCCAGTCGGGCGCGACGTCGGGGTGGATGCGCGTCACGTGCTCGATCACGATGCGCGCCACCCCGTCGACGATCCCCTGCACCTCGAAGCGCAGGCCGCCCTGGGTGCCGGCTTCGAACGTGCCCATCACGTTCTCGACGGTGGCCTCGAGCGGCCGTCGCACCACGTCCTCGCGGATCTCGTCGAGCTCCGCGCCGAGGGCCCGGGCGATGAGGCGCACCTGGCCGCCCCAGACCATGGTCGGCACGGTGGCCATCACCATCGGCGGCTCGTAGTCCATGGGCTGGCCCATGCCGACGAGGTATCGCACCGAGTCGGGCTGGTCGTAGGTCGAGTAGTCGAAGATCTCCTGGCAGCGGACCACGTCGATCGTGCCGGCGAGGGCGGTGAGCAGCACGGGGAGCACGTCGTTGCCCCAGCCGGGGTCGATGCCGCTCACGAACAGGGCGCCACCGCCCTCCTCGATGGCCTGCTGCACCGGGGCGAGCACCTCGGCCGGCGCGCTCGACGGGTCGTAGAGCGGGTAGATCGCCGGCGTGACCACCACGGCGCCGGCCCGAAGCGCCCGGCAGATGTCGGCCACGGCGTCGTCGGGTCGGATGTCGCCCGAGGCGGTGTACGCGATCGCCGCCGGGGACGACGCCAGCACCGCGTCGACGTCGTCGGTCGCCGCCACGCCCAGCGGACGGTCGACCCCGGCCAGCTCGCCCGCATCGCGGCCCACCTTGTCGGGGTTCGCCACGAGCACGGCGTCGAGCGCCAGCTGCGGGTGGGCGTCGATGGTGCGGATGGCGGCCCGGCCCATGTTGCCCGTGCCCCACACGACCGTCCTGATCCCCTGATCGGCCATCCGGCGACGATACCGACGACCCGGCCGGTTCGCCGACGGACCGTCAGACGGCGCCCACTAGGTTCTCGCCGCGATGAAGGCGGCCGAGCTCTCCGGGATCCTGCGCCAGATCGGCCTCACGTTCATCGTGTGCCTGGTGCTGCAGGTGCGGGTCGACGACGGCCGCCTGGTGCTCCTGGCGCTGCAGGCGGCGGCGCTGGCATCGCAGCTGCGCCGCCTGCGGGGGTTCGCCGAGTCGCCCGAGGCGCAGCGGGCCTGGGCCGGCGCCTTCGGGGCCGCGGTCGTGTGCACGATCGTCGGCGTCGTCGGCCTGGTGCCCGCCGTGGAGCCCGGCCTCGTGAACCTCCTCGCCGCCATCCTCCTGCTCCAGGGCACGATCTCGTACTGCTCGCTGCTGGCGCACTGGTCCCGTCGCACCGGGTGGTCGGATGCTGCGTCGGCCTTCGATCGAGCGCGCTGGTGGTGCGCGGCCAACCTGGGCGTGGTGGGCGTCGCCGCGGCCGCCCACCTGCTGCTGGGCCCTCGGGCCGGTGCCGGCGACGAGGGCTCCATCGACCCGGGGATCCTCCTCGGGCGGGTGCTGCGCGGTTGGCCGGTGCTCGCGGCGCTGCTCGTCGTCACGATCCTGTGGATCGCGGCGATGGTCTCGCTGCAGCTCGCGAACCGCAAGGTCCGAGCCGGGCTCCGAGCCCAGCCCGAGGCCATCGTGGTGCGGGCCTGATCAGCACCCGGCCAGGACCTGGGCGAGCGCGGCCTTCTCGGCCGGCGTCACGCTCAACGCCCACCTCGCCTTCACCCGCACCCAGGCGCCGGCGTAGGCGCACCACGCCGACCGATCCGGCGGCAGCCACTCGTCGGGCGTCGAGTCGCCCTTGGACCGGTTGGTGGAACCGGTCACCGCGATCAGGGTGTCGGGGCTGGTGAGGTCGTTGGCGAAGGCGAGGCGCTCCTCGGGGGTCCACCGCCACGCCCCGGCCCGCCAGGCGTCGGCCAACGGCACCAGGTGGTCGATCTGCAGGTCGGCGACGTCGGTGGCCTCGACGCCGTCGTAGAGCGATCGCCATCGCCCGCCGGTCGAGCGGCAGCGGTCGTCCACCTGAGGGGCCACGACGGCCTCGTCGATGAGCACCCGTTCACGGGTGTTGCACCCGGTGGCGGGGTCGTAGGCCCAGTCGCCACCGTCCATGAGGTCGCGCTGGTACGGCGGCGCGTCGGGCGATGGGGTCGCGACCGCGAGGCCGTCGAGCAACCCCGCGGCGGGGAGGTCGGGCAGCGGGAGGGGCAGGCCGTCGTTCGGGGGCGGGGTCGAGGCCGCGATGGTGGCGGACGTGCTGCTCGGCGGGGTACCGCTCGTCGGCGCGGTCGCCGAGGTCGAGGTCGACGTGGCCGTCGTGGTCGGCCCGGTGGAGGTGACGTCCGGGCCCGGCCGCGTCCGGGGTGTGGCGGGCCCGTCGGCGCCGATCCGAAAGATGGCGAGGGCGAGGAGCGCGACGAGCCCCGCCACCGCCAGCCGCGCCCCGGTGGGCCATCGCCGACGCGTGAGACGCCGGGGGCTCACTCGCAGGCGATGCCGTCGTCGTCACGGTCGAGCGCCGGCCGATAGCCGGGCTGGCCCCGGTAGATCGGTGCGGCGCCCGCGGCCCGCGCCGCCGAGCAGTTCGCGTAGTAGGGCTCGCCGCCCCCGCTGGGCGGCGCCGTCGTCTGGGGGACGAGCGGCTGGATCGGTGCTGCCGTGGTCGGCGGGGCCGTGGTGGGCGGGGCCGTCGTCGGGGGCGCGGTGGTGGTCGGTGGTTCCGTGGTCGTGGTCGCCTCGGTGGTCGTCGTGGTCGCCTCCGTGGTGGTCGTCGCCTCGGTGGTGGTGGTGGCCTCCGTCGTGGTGACCTCGATCGTGGTGGTTGCCGCGAGCGGTGCGATCCGCTCGGTGTCGCCGCCACCGCCCGCGGTGGCTCGGCCGCCCACGAAGCCGACGAGCAGCAGGGCCAGGGCGGCCACGGTCAGCTTGGCGCTGGTCGGCCAGCCGCCCGCGTCCCCCGCCGCGGTCGGAGGGGGCGCCGTGGGCGGGGGTGGGGGCGGCGGCGCCGGCAGCCGAGCCCCGCACGAGGTGCAGAACGCCGCCTGCGCCGGATTGATCGTCCCGCAGCTCGTGCACGCCATGGCCGTCCCTCCACGTCCACCGATCGGCTCAGGGTAGGCGCGAGGCCATCGCTCGACATCGAAGCGCGCGGGTCGCGGGCGGCGACGGCCGACCCCGTCGACGAGAAAATCGGACATCTGGCGTCACGGCGGCGGTCGAGCGGGGTTGTCCGGTTCGAAGCCCCCCGTGGAGCACGCCGGTTCCCCTGCCGGTGGTGCGTCGCTCCGATCCCGTCGATCACCGCCCCACCCCACGGTGCCCGGGATCGGAGCGACGCCGCTCCTCGCCCTCGCGCCGGCTAGGCGGTCGGGCAGCCCTCGGTGCCGGGCAGCACCGGGACCACCACGATCTGGCGCTCGACGGCGCGGTCGGCCGGGTCGGTCCACCACGAGCTGTCGCGCTCGGAGGCGGCCGCCCAGACCGTGGACGCGGCCTCGCCCTCGATCACGAGGCAGCGGGCCACCGCGCCCTCTGGCATCGAGGCCGGGAACGAGTCGAAGGGCGGTCCCGGCCACGGCGCGGTGGGGATCGTGCCCTCGCGCTGCGAGCCGGCAGGGTCGAAGAGGGTGGCGCGCACCCGGTCGGGCGTCCACGGCTCGCCGTCCTCGCCGAGGGCGCGGGCGGCGTCGATCAGCTCCCGCAGCGCGGCGCGCCGCTCGGCCTGGGCATCGGTGATCCCGCCGCCGGGGGCTTGGGTGAAGCCGAGGGCGTAGGCGCTGGCGTGGACGGCGGGCCCGGTGGTGTGGAGCGTGACCGTCGTGGTGGGGAGGTCGGTGGCCATCGGCTGGCCGAAGTCCACGTCGTCGGCGAACAGCCCCGAGCGCTCGGCATCGGACAGCAGGGAGCGGAGCGCCTCGTCGGACGCGTTGGCCAGCAGCAGGCGGGGCGACACGTCGAAGGGCCGGTCGTCGCGTGCCTCGGTGACCAGCACCCGGCCGTCGCCGTAGACGGTCACCTCGGGGAGCTCGGTGGCGGCCGCCTGCATCGGTACGAAGCCCCCGCCGGTCTGGGCCTGGAACACGATCTGATCGGCGTCGTACACCGGATCGCGGCCTCCTGGCTCGGGCACCGTGGTCGCCTCGGTCGTCGGGCTCGCGCCGTCGCCTGTGTCGACCCGCTCCTCGCCGGAGCCGCATCCGGCGAGCGCGACGGTGGCGACCAGCGCCGCCACCGCGAGCGCCAGCACCCCGAGGGGCAGGGCGGTGAAGGGTTGTCGCACGCGCACGGCCATGGTCCTCCGACGATCGTCCACGTCCATGGGTTCCCGGGTCGATACCTTGCCCGCATGGGCACCGACGGGTTCGACCTGGCCGGCACCGTCCACGTCCCGGCGCTCGGGGTGGGGACCTGGGCGTGGGGCGACGCCAAGACGTGGGGGATGGGCACCTACGACCGATCGCTCACCGAGGACACCATCGCCGAGGCGTGGCGGGCGTCGATCGACGCGGGGGCCACGTTCTTCGACACCGCCGAGGTGTACGGCGACGGCGAGAGCGAGCGCATCATCGGGCGGCTCCTCGCCGCCGATCCCGAGCGGGCGGCCAAGGTGCAGCTCGCCACCAAGTTCATGCCGACGCCGTGGAAGCTGAACGTGCGCGGGGCGCTGATGTCGGCCCTGCGCGCCTCGCTCGACCGCCTGGGCGTCGAGCGCGTCGACCTCTACCAGATCCACGGGCCCATCTCGTTGCGAGGTCACGCCGCCCTGGCCGAGGCCCTGGCGGTCGCCCACCAGCAGGGCCTGGTGCGCACCGTCGGCGTGTCGAACTACTCGGTGCGCGAGACCCGGGCGATGGCCGAGCAGCTCCGCAAGCGCGGGTTGCGGCTGGCGACGAACCAGATCGAGCTCTCGCTCCTGCGCCGCATCCCCGAGACCGGCGGCCTGCTCGACACGTGCCGCGAGCTCGGGGTGGTGCCGCTCGCCTACTCGCCGCTCGGCCAGGGTCGCCTCACCGGCAAGTACTCGGCCGCCAACCCGCCGCCCGGCAAGCGCGGCTTCTCGAACCACCCCATGGAGGTGGTCGACGCCGTGGTGGCCGAGCTGCGGCGCATCGGCGAACCGCTCGGCAAGACGCCCGGCCAGGTGGCGCTCAACTGGATCATCGCCAAGGGCGCCATCCCGATCCCGGGGGCCAAGGACGGCCGGCAGGCCACCGACAACGCGGGCGCGCTGGGTTGGGAGCTGAGCGCCGACGACGTGGCCGCCCTCGACGCCGCCGCCCTCATCGAGAAGCGCAGCTTCGGGAACCGCTTCTGGCAGCACGGCTGAGCGCGCTCAGATCGGCTGCGCCCGCCCCGCCGGTCGCCGGGCCTGCAGCCAGGCGGCGAGGTTGCGCCCGTTGTCGACGAGCGACCGGGCCAAGGTCCGCACCACCCAGGTCGACAGGGCGATGGCCACGAAGACGGCGACGAACGCGAACGGCGCGCCCCGCCAGGTGAGCGTCGACCACGTGCGCACGAGCGTGCTGCCGGGATCGGCGACGGTGTCCCAGCTGTTGAGGCGGGTGATGCGCCCGAGGATCACGCCCACCGAGCAGATGGCGTGGAGGCCGAGCTCGACCGGTACCCGGCTGAGGCCCGGGCGATGGCGCCGCAGCTCGCGCAGCACCATCTCGATGGCCAGCACGTAGCAGAGGATCCCTGCCGTGATGAACAGGCCGTAGCCGGGCAGCACGCCGACGAGCACCACGCTGTTCGCCGGGGCGCGCTCCATGTCGCTGCTCAGGTGGACCAGGTCGGTGACCACGTAGGGGGCGTTGGGCAGGAAGAGGAGGAACAGCACCACGCCGGCCCACCACCACCCCGTGCGTCGCCGCGGGCGGGCGAAGAGCACCACCGACAGCGCGGCCGGCACCGCAGCCAGGAGCAGGTTCCAGGTCATCCAGAACCGGTTGAAGCGAACGAAGTCCTCGACGTGGAACGCCACCCAGCGGAGATCCTCCATCGCACGATGCTCGCGCTGCGGGGGCGCCGCGTCACCCCCGCCCCACCTCGCCGATTCCGACCTCGGGTCGGCTCTGGCGTAGCTTGCCGGGCAGGGATCGCTGCACAGGGGGCAGATGTGAGGTTCGGTCGGATGATGGCGGGCGCCGCGCTGGCGCTCGCGCTGGTGGCGTCGGGCTGCACGTCCGACAGCGGGTCGGACGGGGCGAAGGGCGGCGACGCGCCGGTCACGCTCGAAGCCCACGGGGGCACGTCGCAGATCTGGCTGCGCGACGAGCCCGACGCGACCTACGAGCTGGTCGACGCGGACGGGAAGGTGGTCGAGACCCAGCTCCTCGACCCCGAGACCGGCGACATCGACCTCGTCGACGAGCGCGCCGCGGACGACCACGGCGCCCTCGTGATGCGCTACGTGGACCCGGGCGAGGGCTACGTGGTGCGCCGCACCGACGGCTCGGCCCAGTCGAAGCCGATCACCGTCACCGCCTTCGACGACGCCCCCGACCAGTCGCTCTACGACGACCAGGAGGTGGTCGAGGGCTACCAGTACCTGACCACCCGCGACGGCACGAAGCTGGCGGCCAACGTCACCCTGCCCGGCCCCATCGACGAGGGCCCGTACCCCACGGTCATCGAGTACTCCGGCTACGACCCGGCCAACCCGAACGCCTCGCTGGTCACCATCTCCAAGCAGCTCGCCGCTCAGCTCGGCTTCGCCACCGTGGGCGTGAACATCCGCGGGTCGGGCTGCTCGGGCGGCTCGATGCAGCTCTGGGAGGACGCCCAGGCGGTCGACGGCTACGACATCGTGGAGACCATCGCCGCCCAGGACTGGGTGAAGGACGGCACCGTCGGCATGGTCGGCATCTCGTATCCGGCCAGCGCCATGCTCTACACGGCCGCCACCCGCCCGCCGCACCTCTCGGCGATCGCACCGATGGCCGCCTACGACGACGGGTTCCGCGCCCTGCTGTGGCCGGGCGGCATCCAGAACAAGGGCTTCGCCAAGAAGTGGATCCAGGAGCGCTACGACCAGGCCCAGAACCCGAGCCCGGCCGACTGGGTGAACGAGCTGATCGACGGCGGCGACGAGCAGTGCGCCGAGAACCTCGAGATGCGCGGCCAGAACGTGGACCTCGCCTCGCTGATCGACCAGATGCCCTACTTCCCCACCCAGAACGGCCTGGGCGACCGCTTCGCGCCCGAGACCTTCGTCGACCAGATCGAGGTGCCCACCTACCTCGTGGCGGCCTGGCAGGACGAGCAGGTGGGCGGCCACGCGCCCACGTTCATCCCGCAGTTCGACGAGAACGACCAGGCGTGGTTCACCCTCACGAACGGCTACCACACCGAGGGCCTGGCCGAGCCGAGCGTGCTCCAGGGCTGGCTCGAGTTCCTCCAGCTGTTCGTGGCCAAGCAGGTGCCCGACACCACCGGCCTGCGCGGCCTGTACCCGGCGGTGGCCGGCCAGATCACCAAGGACAACGAGGGGGCGGCCGAGATGCCGATCCCCGAGGAGAACTACACCGGCCTCGACTACGACGCCGCCCTGGCCAAGTGGAACGAGCGGCCCCGCGTGCGGGTGCTCTTCGACGAGGGCGGGGCCACCTCGGTGCCGCCCGGCATCCCGACCGCCGCCTTCGAGCACGGCTTCGACTCGTACCCGGTGGAGGGCACCGACGCCACCCGCTGGTACCTCGGCCCCGACGGCACCCTCACCACCGAGGCGCCCAGCGCCGCTGACGACGCCGCCGGCACCATCGACTCGTACACGGCCGACCCGTCGGCCCGGCCCGAGGTCAGCCTGGCGAAGGACGAGGACTCGTGGGAGGCGCTGCCCACCTACGACTGGGCCCTCCCGGTGGCGGGCAAGGCGCTCGTCTACACCTCGCCGGCGCTGGCCGACGACACGGTGATGATCGGGTCGGCGTCCGCCGATCTGTGGCTGCGCTCGAGCGAGGCCGACACCGACCTGCAGGTGACCATCACCGAGGTCCGTCCCGACGGCCAGGAGGTGAACGTGCAGAGCGGGTGGCTGCGGGCGTCGAAGCGCAAGCTCGACGAGGAGCGCAGCACCGAGCTGCAGCCCCTCATCACGCAGCTCGAGGACGACGCCGAGGACCTGCCCGAGGGCGAGTTCGTGCCGGTGCGCGTCGAGGTGTACCCGTTCGGCCACGCCTTCCGGGCCGGCTCGAAGGTGCGGGTGACCATCTCGGCGCCGGGCGGCGACCGGCCGGTGTGGAGCTTCGTGCAGCTCGACGGCACCCAGGACGACGAGATCGCCCGCTCGGCGGGCCGGCCGTCGTCGATCGTGCTGCCGATCGTGCCGGGCGTCGAGGTGCCGACGGACTACCCGGCGTGCCCGAGCCTGCGCGGCAACCCCTGCCGCGACGCCGCCGACTTCACCAACGAGACGAACTAGCGCACGCGCCGGCGTCGGCTACCAGCTGGCGTCGGCGAAGCGCTGCAGGGCGCGCAGGCACGACGCGAGCACGTCGTCGTCGCTGCGCCCGGCCTGGTCGCGCGCGGCCTGGCCGCCGATGAGCCCGAGCAGGACCGGCTCGCCCGTGGCGCCCTGGAGGTTGAACCACTCGCCGTAGGGCTCGTCATCGGCGACGAGGGTCCACTGCTCCGCCTCCTCGTTCCACCACGGCTCGTCCCAGCGCAGCCACACCTTGTCGAGCAGGGCCACGCCGAGGCCGTCGATGGCGGCCTGGGTGGCGGCGGGCAGCGCGGGGGTGAAGGCGATGGTGCCGGCTTGCAGCACGCCGAGTGGCACGGTGACCACCACCCGGTCGGCGCGGAGCACCTCGCCGCTCGCGCTGGTGACGGCGACGGCGTCGTCCTCGATGGCGACCGTGGCGGCGGTCCAGCCGTAGCGCACGTCGATGGGGCGGAGGTCGTGCTCGGCCAGGGTGACGTAGCCGCCGGTGACCAGCAGGTCGTCGCCCTCGGTGCCCTCGTCGCCCCACCACGCCGAGAGCTCGTCGGCGTCGGCGCCGTACTCGGTGGAGACCTCGGTGCGCAGGAAGTGGGCGAGCAACGCCGGGTCGACCCCGCGCGCCGATCCGCTCTGCTCGATGGCTTGGGCGAGCGAGCGATCGCCGGGCTGCTCTTCGGCCCAGGCGAGGGCATCGTCGACGGCGGTGGCGGCCCCGGCATCGGTGGCGGTGCCCGGCAGGCGCTCGCCGTCGGTCGCCAGCACGGCCGACCTGTAGTCGAACTCGACGGTGCTGGCGTCGAGTTGGTCGGCGAGGTCGCTCGCGTCGATGTCGTGCACCCACGAGGCGCCGAGCTCGATGGGAACGGGCCAGCCCTCGGGTCGCACGGTCCGGGTGCGGCCGCCGACGGTGGCCTGCGACTCGACGACGATCACGCGGTGACCCGCAGCGTCGAGGTCGGCGGCGGCGCGCGCCCCGGCGACGCCCGCACCGATGACCACCACGTCGAGCCGATCGGTGGCGGTGCGGCTCACGGCCTCGGCGGCGGCGGCGCCCGAGGCCTGGGCGCCGTGCACGGTGGAGGGGTTGGCCCGCCAGGTGGCCTCGCCGGCGAAGAACAGCACGCCGGCCACCGGCGCGGCGAGGGCGTCTCGTCGCTCGGGCGTGGCTCCGACGGGCAAGAAGCTGTAGGCGCCGAGCGCGCTCGGGTCCTGCGACCAGTTGCTGCGGACGAAGCCCGACGGCTGGGGGATGGAGTCGCTCGGGCGAGACGAGGCGTCGTCGCCCTCCGAGCCGCCGTCGGACTCGGCGCTGTCGGAACTGCAGGCGGGCGCCACGCTGGCGAACGCCACCGCGCCGAGCCCGGCGAGGAGGACGCGACGGCGGATCGGGTCAGCGGGGGCGCCGGGCACGGTCGTGCACCGTACCGATCGGCGGGGCCGGGGTCGGCCCGAGGCGTCCTCGGACCGACCCCTCACCCCTTCGGGCCGCTACGACTCCCAGAAGTCGTAGTGGCGACGCCGCGACCGACGCACGAGCAGCGCGCCCACCCCGGTGAGGGCGAGGCCGACCGCGACGAGCACGGCGGTCTCCGCGCCCGTGCGCACCAGGTCGCCGGGCGACCACGAGGTCGCCCCCGCTGCCGGCGGTCGAGGCGAGGCGGGGGGCACGGGTGCCGGGGTCGGCGCGGTGGTCGGGGCGACCGAGGTCGGGGGCGCTTCGACCGTGCGTCGGGGGGTGTCCTCGTCGTCGTCGTTGCAGCGGGCTTCCGGGTGGGCCTCGTCGCAGTCGGGGTCGGCTTCGGCGGCGGCCACGTGGGCCACGTTCGGGATGGATCCGCCCGGCGGCGGGAGCTCGACCACCTCGACCTCGAACGACACGGTCCGGGCGGTGCCCGGATCGAGGTCGCCGATGAGGCACGTCACCTGCTGGCCTTCGGCGACGCAGGTGTCGGAGCCGACGAAGGCGATCGACGCGTCGAGCTGGTCGTCGACGGTCACCTCGGTGGCGCGGTCGGGCCCGGCGTTGGTGACCTCGAGGTCGTAGGTGTAGCGGTCGCCGACCGCACCCACCTCCGCGTCGCGATCGCCCTTGGTCACGCCGAGGTCGATGGCGGGCTGCGGCGTGAGCTCGCCGGCCTGGTTGCACCGGGCCTCGGGGGTCTGGTCGTCGCAGTCCGGGTTGGGCTGGTCGCCGCCGATGGTCGCCACGTTGGGGATGGCCTCCCCCGGCCCCGGGAGGTCCACCACCTCGACCTCGAAGGTGCGAACGGCATCGTCACCGACCGCCAGGGCGCCCACGGGGCAGGTCACCTGCTGGCCCGCGGCGTCGCAGCCGTCGTCGGAGCCGACGAAGCGCAGGCGAACGTCGAGCTCGTCCGTCATCGTCACGCCCGGCGCCGGCGATGGCCCGGCGTTGGTCGCGGTGAGCGTGTAGAGGATGCGGTCGCCGGCGGCCCGCACGACGGCGTCTCCATCGGCCTTCTCGATGCCGAGGTCGGCCGACGGCGTCGTGGCGATCGGGGCTTCGGACTCGGAGGTGGTGGTGAGCGGTCCGAAGGGGTCGTCCAGCTCTCGGCCCTCTCCGGTGGCGGTCGCCACGTTGCGCACCTCGTCACCGGGCGGCGCCGAGACGATCGTCCGATACTCGACGACGAGGTGGTCCGAGCCGTCGCCGTCGGCCACCGCCATGGTGCCGCCGTCGGTGGCCGTGGCGCCCCGACCGACGCGGAAGGTGAGGGTCCGGCTCGCCGGGTCCCATTCGGCTTCGTCGTCGCCGGACGCCTCGGTCTTGGAGCCGAGCAGCTCGGCCGGGGCGCCCTCGACGTAGGTGATCGACCCGGCGACCAGCTCGAGGCCGTCGGGCAACGGGTCGGTCACCACGGCGCGGCGGACGGGGTCGATGCCCACGTTCCGCACGTCGAGCCGCCACGTGACCTCGGTGCCCGACGGGACCGGTCCCGGCGGGTCGACCGACTTCGCCAGCGCCACCTCCGGCGCGTAGATCTCGACGGCGCTGTGGACCACCTGGCTGTAGAGGCTCTCCGTGTCGGCGGTCTGCACGCGGAACGAGAACGACCGGTCGTCGTTGCCGATCACCGCGTCGTCCTCAACCAGGGCGACGTCCTGGTTGAGGTTGGCGAGCAGGTTCGGCTCGGCGTCGGCGGCCGAGCGACGGGCCCCGAACACCGTGACCGTGCTGTTGAACCAGTCGCCCTCGCCGGCGTTGAGCGGTCGGTCGATCGTGGCGAACGGCGTCCACGTCGGGTGCGAGGGCGAGGAGACGTCGAGCGAATCGGGCCCGAGCCCTCGGTCGCCGTCGGCCTGCACGACGCCGATCCGGGCGCTCACCGGCCCGCTCGGCGGTGGGGTGATGCCGTTGACGGTGAACTCCTGGGCTCCGCCGTCCACGGTGGGTGTCGTGAGCTGCCAACCGTGCCAGACGTTGAGGTTGCGAGGTGGGAGCGAGGCCTCGGCGTAGGCGACGGTGAGCGACCACGAGGCGAAGCACCCGCCGAAGCCCGTGCACGACTGCACGTCGGCGACGCCGTAGGTGCCCGAGCCGCCGGCGTCGACCAGGTCGGTGACGTCGACGTAGCCGCCGTAGCTCACGGTGCCGCCGGGGTTCACGTCGTCCCACGTGTCCCGGGCGATGCCGTCGGCCGGCGCGGCATCGAGCGAGACGTAGCCGCCGCTCGCCGGGGTGGAGAACCGGACTCGGAACCGCTCGTCGACCGCGCGCGGCGGGGTGCGGTCGTCGGATCCGTAGAGCTGCTCGGCGCTCGGGACCGTGGTGGCGGCGTTCCAATGGAGCCCGGCCCAGAGCACCACCGCCCCGTCGGGCACCGCGAGGCGCGCCGTCGACGAGGCGAACGTCGAGGGGTCGGCGTCGACGTCGACGTAGCGCATGGAGAGGCGGTTGTTGATCGGCGGCATGGGGGCGCCGTCGTAGCGGACGAGGCCGACGGCGCCGGAGGTCGCACCGTTGCAGGCCGCGGCCGACTCGGCGGCGCTCCAGTTGGCGTTGGCGTAGCTCGGATCGCAGGTCGTGGTGACGTTGCCGATGGTGGTGATGTCGCCGCGTGCATCGGCCGAGAAGACCGGTTCGGCGAAGGCGTGCGGATCGCCGGGGGCGGCCAGGGGCGCGTCGACGGCCGCGAAGGCGGGCGCACCGGTGCGGACGTGGGATCCGGCGACGATCGCGAGGATCCCCGCCAAGGCGAAGGCGGCCACCAGGCGCCGTGGGGCGCGCCGCGTCGAGGCGCGCCTGGCCAGCGCGCGTGGGTTCGGGTGCATGTGAGCTCCTTGGTGTGCCCGAGCCCGGCGCCGGGCGCCGTCGGTCGGGAGGTCGGTGATCGGCCGCGTCGGGGCGGCGAGGGCACGAGGCCGGCCTGGGCTCAGGCGAAGCGGACGACGATCTCGGTGTCGAAGTCGGACCAGGACCGGTACGTACCTCGCATCCACGCGAGCGCGCTGGTGCCGGAACCGGCGACGAGCACGGGTCGGAGGTTGTCGCGGGTGCCGGGGCGCGTGAGCTGGGTCCAGCGCCACGAGCCCTCGGCTCGCCGATGCCCTTCGAACAGCTCGTGGTGCGATCGGCCGTCGATCGGCGAGTGCAACGGCTCGCCGCTCACCGGGTCCACGTCGGTGGCGATGACGGCTCGCGTCGGGTCGAGGGGGTCGAGGCATCCGAGCCCGCAGTAGTAGTCGGGCTGGTTGCGGTACAGCTCTCGTCCGGCCCAGGCGAGGGGCTCCACGGTCCAGCGCCCGTCGTGGCGCTGACGGGCCCAGAAGAGGCGGTGTCGCCACCGCCCGGAGGCGATCTCGCCGGCCGGCCACGGCTCGCGGAGGGTCAGCAGCGCGGTGGGACGGCGGTGGATCACCGCGAGCTGAGCGATCCAGGCATCCGTGTCGGTGTCCTCCGCCGGGCCCGCCCGCCCCTCGAGGAGCCGGGTGAGCGAGGCGGCGGTGGGAGGATCGCCGACGCGACCCAGCGCGCGGCCCGACCCGTCGAGGATCGCGCCGCCGGGCTCGATCACCCCGTAGCCGACGCCCGTGCCGGGGCGCTCGGTCGGGTTGCCGTCGGAGGCGACCAGGTGGAGCCGCTCGCCATCGGACGCCGCCGCCACGTAGGGGCGCTGCCCGGGAGCATCGGGCCGGACCACCGCGCCCCGAGCCGACCACCGACGTCCGTCGGGCGAGGTGAGCAGGTTCCAGGTGAAGCCCTCGCCGCGGTACAGCACCCAGCGCACGCCGGCCACCACGTGCGCCGACACGTACGCCGTCCCGCGCCCGGGCTCGACCACGGCGTCGGGCCGCACGATCCGCGGTCGCTCGCCACCGAGCCGGCCCACCTCGAGCCAGGCCTCGCGGCGGTGGGGCGCCCAGCCCACCTGCACCTCGCCGTCGATGGCCAGCACCGAGGGCGACGTGTGGTCGTCGACCCGATCGCGTCCCAGCGCCCAGCGACCGACGACCGATCGTCGGGCGAGGTCGACCTGCGTGACCTCGACGCGCCCCGGTTCGGGGGCGGCCGTCCCTCGGCTCGAGCCCAGCCACAGCGACCCGGTCTCATCGATGGCGGCGCGAGGTGACTGGAACCAGCACCAGCCACCCGGCCCGATCGACAGGTCGAGCGGCACGCCGCCGCCGGCGCCACCCGGGGTGCCGACCGGGCCCCGCGGACCGCACGCCGCCAACCCGGCGCTCAGGGTCGCCGCGGTGGCGCCGTGCAGGAAGGTCCGCCGATCGATGGGCAACGTCTCGCTCCTCGGGAGCCGGGCGGGGTGCCCGAGCAGCCGTCAGAGCTATCGCACCATCGGTCCCTTTGGAACCCTTTCGAGCGATGTGCTACCCATCTGGCTCATCGCGAGCGGCGCCGCTGCCGCCCGCGGCCTCGGCGGGGAACGTGGTCACGAACGGCTCGTCGAGCGGTGCCGACACGATCACGAGGTGCACCGGGGTGCCCTCGTCGCCCAGCGAGTAGCGGCGCTCGGCCACCACCTCCACGCCCGTGTTCCAGTCGAGCGCCGGGTCGGGATCGGTCACCACCACCAGGCGCACGGCGTCGTCGGGCGGGTCGGCCTCGATGTCGGCGGGGAACTTCCCCTCGAGCGTGGTCGCGGCGTGCACCTCGTCGCCTCGCCGGTCGAGCTCGAGCACGAGGGCGGACTGCACCCACCCGCCCCGGCCCGATCGGGCTTCGAGCAGCACCGGGCGGCCGTCGATCGCCTCCTCCACGGCGGGGAGCACCGAGCGGGCGATGCGGGCGCTCGTCTCCTCGTCGCCGCGCAGGTGCAGGGTCGAGGCGGCGACGGCGAGGACGGCGACGGTCGCCACGCCCGCGGCGGCGGGCGCCCACCGCTCGAGGCGCGCTGGCGGGCGGCGGACGCCTCGCGCCAGCTCCACCGCCCCGCGCAGCAGCGCCGTGAGGGCGATCGCGGTCAGCGCGATCGCCATCGCCTCCACCGCCACGAGGTACCACGAGCCGATCGGCCCGCTCACCCGGGTCAGGGCGCCGAACGAGGCGAGCAGCGCCACCGCACCCACCGCCATCCCTCGCAGCTCGCGCCAGGCGCGCCGGGCCGCCGCCGAGGCCACGGCGGCGGCGAGCACGAGCAGCCCCCACGGCGTGGGGTCGGCCACCGGGGCGAGGTAGGCCCGGTAGGGGCGGGCGCCACCGGCCCAGGTGGGCCGCAGCGAGAGCTGGGACTCGACGATCCCCTGCACGTCGCGGCGCCCGATGGTCTCGGGCTGGTCGTCGCTCGCGTAGTGGTCGCGGATGGCGGCGGGGTTCGAATCACCGCCGTTGGCCACCACGTCGACCATCACCGGCGACCACAGCAGCAGGCCCAGGCCCACGGCCCAGAGCGCCGGCCAGCGCAGGCGGCGCAGCCCGCCGTCGGCCCGGTGGACGATGGCGCCGACGAGCAGCGCGCCGGCACCGACCGCGAGCAGCACCGCCACGAGGGGGCCGAACTGGATGTGGGCCTGCACCATCCACGAGCCGAGGACCACGGCGATCGGCAGCGCCCGGGCCCGACGCTCCACCATCGCCCAGGTGAGCAGCACGAGCGCCACGGCGGGCACGGCGCCCACGTAGGGGTTCCAGGGCTGGAGCAGCAGCGGCAGCCCGTTCGCGCCCGACCAGATCGCGATGCCGATGGCGACCACGAGGGCGAGCAGCGCACCCCCCATCCGCCGGGCGGTGCCAAGCGCGATGGCGAGCGAGAGGCCGACGAACCAGAGGTTGGCGGCGAGCAGCGCCGAGGAGCGCTGCCCGAAGAGCTCGTAGGGCCACCAGAGCCAGAGGAAGAGCGCGGGGCCGGGGTGGCGGAACGGGAGGCTCGAGTAGGCGCCGTCGAGGGGGAACGAGGACGTGACCCGGCGCACCACGAGCTCGGTGATGGCCTGGTCCTCCACCGGGTGCCAGGGGTGCAGGAGCCAGGCGAGGCCGGCGACGACGAACACGGCCAGCGCGCCGAGCGCGACCGCGTCGGCGCGCACGCGCGCTCGCACTCGCTGCATCGCTGTCCTCCGGCGCCCGATGTCGTGCCGCCGAACGGCGGCGGCCCCGAGTCTCGCCGATCCGGAGGGGGACCGGACATCACCCGGGGTCGGAGGTGGCCGCTACCAGGCGACCTCGTCGCAGCCGTGGTGGTCGTCGGGCTCCACCTGGAGGGTGGCGTGACCGATGCCGTAGCTGCGCTCGAGCAGGTCGCGGGCCGCGTCGAGCACGCCGTGGTGGTCGGTGCCGGTGCCCACCATGAGGTGCGCGGAGGCCACCTCCATGTCCGACGTGAGGGTCCACACGTGGAGGTCGTGGACATCGACCACCCCCGGCAGCGATGCCAGGTCGCGCTCCACCGCGTCGAGGTCGAGGCCGGGCGGCGCGGCCTGCACCAGGATCCGCAGCGCCTGGCCGCCAAGGCGCCAGGTGCGCGGCAGGATCCACGCGCCGATCGCCACGCCCACCGCCGGGTCGACCCACGTCCACCCGGTCGCCCCGATCACCACGGCCCCGACGATGACCGCCACCGATCCCACCGTGTCGGAGAGCACCTCGAGGTAGGCCCCCTCGACGTTCAAGCTCTCCTTCGCTCCCTCGCGCAGGAGGGCGAAGGCCACCAGGTTGGCGGCCAGGCCCAGGACGGCCACGACCAGCACGGCGCCGCTCGGCACGTCGACGGGATCACCGAAGCGCCGCACCGCTTCGACCACCACGTAGAGGGCGACGCCGAAGAGCAGCACCGCGTTGGCCAGGGCGGCGAGGATCTCGAGCCGGTAGAGGCCGAACGTGCGGTCGCGGCGAGCCGAGCCCCGGCTGGCCAGCTGGATGGCGGCGAGCGCCATGCCGAGGCCGATGACGTCGGTGAGCATGTGGCCGGCGTCGGAGAGGAGGGCGAGCGAACCGGTGGCCAGCCCGCCGACCACCTCCACCACCATGAAGCCGAACAGCACGACGAACGCGAGCGTGAGGCGCCCCTGGTGGCGCTCGCCGGCGCGCCGGGCGGCGCCGCCGTGGTCGTGGGCGTGGCCGCTGCCCGAGCCGTGGTCGTGGGCCATGGGCCGAAGCTAGCGGTGGGGTCCCGGGTGGCGTCCGGGACTGGTTCCCAGGCTCAACCGGCCGCCACGGCGTCGAGCCCGGCGATGTCGGCCAGCAGGTCGAGCGACCGCAGCCGGGTGTCGGCGCCCGGCGACGCCAGCACCACCATCAGCTCGTCGGCCTGGGCGTGCTCGGCGAACGAGGCCAGGTAGTCGGCCACCACCTCCGGCGTGCCGACCGCCGTGTAGCGCATCATCCCGAGGAAGTGCTGGCCCTGCGGCGAGGCGAGCAGCGCGTCGATCTCCGCCTCGCTCAGGTCGCGGCCCCGCGCCAGCATCCGCGCCGCCCGCATCCGCCGAACCGCCACCAGCTGCTCCTGGGCCTCCTCGTCGGAGTCGGCCACGATCACGTTGACGCCGGCGATCACGTGGGGTGAGCGCTGCTGGTCCGACGGGGCGAAGCGCTCCCGGTAGAGCGCCACCGCCCGCTGCAGCGCCTCGGGCGCGAAGTGCGAGGCGAAGCCGTAGGGGAGCCCCAGCGCGGCGGCGAGCGACGCACCGAACAGCGAGGAGCCCAGGATGTAGAGCGGGACGTCGGTGCCCCGGCCGGGGGTCGCGTTGACGCCGGGCACGAGCGTCTCGTCGCGCAGGTAGCCCTGGAGCTCCTGCACGTCCTGGGGGAAGTGGTCGGCCTCCTGGCCGTTGCGGCGTAGCGCCCGCATCGTCACCTGGTCGGTGCCGGGCGCCCGGCCGAGGCCGAGGTCGATGCGGCCCGGGTGGAGCTCGGCGAGCGTGCCGAACTGCTCGGCGATGGTGAGCGGCGAGTGGTTGGGCAGCATCACCCCGCCGGCGCCGAGGCGGATGGTCGACGTGTGCGCCGCCACGTGGGCGATCAGCACGCTCGTCGCCGACGACCCGATCGAGCCCATGTTGTGGTGCTCGGCATACCAGACCCGCCGGTAGCCGCGGGCCTCCGCCCGCTGGGCCAGCCCGACGCTGGCGCGCAGGGCGTCGCCGGTCGACTGTCCCTTGCCGATCAGGGCGAGGTCGAGGAGCGAGAGGGGTGG
>JAGQSL010000051.1:18113-23386 GCA_020439525.1 Acidimicrobiales bacterium
GCGGGTTTGGATCGCTCCGGCGGTGGGAAGCGGCCGTCACGCTTCCCCCGAGCGCCCATCCCCTGCAAGAGGAGACCCGCCATGACCATCGGAGCCGCGCTCGTCGTCATCGTGGTGGGCGTCGTCATCGCCGCCACCGTCAGCTCCACCATCGGCCTCATCGTCGCCGCCATCGGCGTCGTCGGTCTGATCCTCGCCGCCGTCGGCGGCCGCCGGGCGCAGCTGTAGCGCCGAGATCCCACACCAACACCCCCACCTCGGAGGGTCGGCCTACCCCACGGGCCGGCCCTCCGTCGCGTCCGGGCCCGGACGCGGACGAGGCCGCCCCGCTGGGGACGGCCTCGCCTCGGACCTCGATCGATCGCGTCGGTCGGGTTCGGCTCGGTGGGCGAGGGGGGACTTGAACCCCCACGTCCTTTCGGACACTGGAACCTGAATCCAGCGCGTCTGCCAATTCCGCCACTCGCCCGAGCAGCCGGGACAACCTAGCGCACCCCGGTCCCCGGCCCCACACCGGTAACCTGCCCGCTCGTGGCGCTGAAGGGGTTCGAACGACGGCTGGAGCGGATGGTCGAGGGCACCTTCGCCCGGCTGTTCCGCTCGGGCATCCGTCCCGTCGAGCTCGGCCGTCGCCTGGTGCGCGAGATGGACGACAACCGCTCGGTCGACGTCCGCGGCCGCACGCTCGTGCCGAACCACTTCACCATCGAGCTGTCCGAGCTCGACCACGAGCAGTTCGCCGAGGTGGCCGACAGCCTCCAGCGCGAGCTGGCCGAGGCGGCTCGCGAGCACGCCCGCGGCGAGGGGTACGTCTTCATGGGCCCCGTCTCGGTGCACCTCGAGGTGGCCGACGCCCAGCACGCCGGCTCCTTCCAGATCGTGGGCCGCATGCGCGAGGGTCGCGGCGGGCTGGGCGCCGGGGCGCTCGTGCTCCCCACCGGTGAACGCCTCCAGCTGGGCGAGCAGGTGGTCACCGTCGGTCGCAAGCCCGAATCCACCCTCCAGCTCGGCGACCCCAACGTCAGCCGGAACCACGCCGAGATCCGACCGCACGGCAACGGGTGGGTCCTCGTCGACCTGGGTTCCACCAACGGCAGCCGCATCAACGGCACCCGCGTGTCGAGCCAGGAGCTGCGCGAGGGCGACGAGATCGCCTTCGGCAACACCGTCCTGCACTTCGAAGCCTCCTAGCCCGCCCACCGCCGGCGGCCTGCCCCCCGACGGCGTTCTGTGCGTGGATCGTGCGCTGGGAGCGCGTGATCGGGGTGGAGAACGCCGATGGGGTCGTTCGGGGAGGGGTGTACGGCGTTCTGTGCGCGGATCGTGCGCTGGGAGCGCGTGATCGGGGTGGAGAACGCCGTCGGGGGTGGGGCGGTGGCGTCGCCGAGCGAGCGGCGCGACCGGGCCGGCACCCCGCGCGCCGGACCGCAGATCGGACGGCCGGTAGGCTCGCCCGGACATGGACGAGCAGCTGCTCACGATCCTCAAGCTGTGCCTGCTGGCTCTGCTCTACCTGTTCTTCTTCCGGGTGTTGCGGGCGGTGTGGGCCGAGATCCGCGCCCCCAAGCCGGTCCTCGCCACGGCCGCGCCGGCCACGCCGAGGCAGGCCGCCCGCCAGGCGCGCAAGGTCGAGCGCCAAGCGGCGCCGGTGCAGCTGGCCATCGTGGCCCCGCCCGAGCTGCGCGGCCGCACGTTCCCGCTGGGCGACGAGGTCACCGTCGGGCGCGCGGCCGGCTGCGGCGTCACGCTCGACGACACCTACGCCTCGCAGCTCCACGCCCGAGTGTTCGCCCGGGAGGGCCAGCTGTTCGTCGAGGACCTCGGGTCCACCAACGGCACCTACCTCAACCGTCAGAAGGTGCAGGGCCCGCAGGCCATGCGCCGTGGGGACCGGCTCCAAGTCGGCAACACCGTCCTGGAGCTCGCATGACCACCCTCCGCTCGGGCAGCGCCACCCACGTCGGCCAGGTTCGGTCGAACAACCAGGACTCGTTCCTGGTGCTCGCCGACGCCGACCTCTACGGCGTGGCCGACGGCATGGGCGGCCACGCAGGCGGCGAGATCGCGTCGGCGATGGCCGTCGAGCTGCTCGAGGCCCACGCCGGCGAGCCGAGCCTCGAGAACCTCATGGAGGCCGCTCGGCTCGGCAACCGGGCGATCTTCGAGAAGGCGGGCGGCGACCCGGAGCTCCACGGCATGGGCACCACCCTGTGCGCCGTGCGGGTCGTGCCCGGCGCCGACGGCGAGGGCGACGAGATCGCCTGGATCAACGTCGGCGACTCGCGCGTCTACCTGTTCCGCGACGACCGCCTGATCCAGCTCAGCCGCGACCACAGCCTGGTGGAGGACCTGGTGCGCGACGGCCAGCTCACCGAGGAGGAGGCGGCCGTCCACCCGAAGCGCAACATCATCACCCGGGCGCTCGGCATCGACGTCGACGTGAACGTCGATGGCTCCACGGTCATCCCCTTCAACGGCGACCGCTTCGTGCTGTGCTCCGACGGCCTCTTCGGCGATGTCTCCGAGGACCAGATCAGCTCGGTGCTGCGTCGCCTGGCCGACCCGGGCGAGGCGGCCGACGAGCTGGTGCGCCTGGCCAACGATGCGGGCGGGCGGGACAACATCACCGTGGTCATCGTCGAGGTGGTCGACGACGACGGGCGCTCGCTGAAGGCGGCCGAGGCCCTCGCCGCCGCCGAAGCCTCGCGGCTGGCGTCGCAGGACGACGAGGAGCCCACCCAGCCCGTCGAGGACGACGACCCCTTCGCCGGGCGCCGCAGCTCCCTGCCCGAGAGCGACGACGACTACGCCACCGACAAGGACGACCCCTTCGCCGACATCGACCGGGCGGCCAGCCGCCGCCTGACCTGGCGGGTGGTGGCGTTCCTGCTCGCCGTGCTGGCGGTCGGCGCCGCCGTGGTGGGGGCCACCGTCTTCTCCGCCCGTGGCACCTACTTCGTGGGCTTCGAGGGCGACCAGGTGGCGATCTACAAGGGCAAGCCGGGTGGCGTGCTGTGGATCGATCCCCAGCTCGACCGCACCACGGCGGTCACCCGCGACGACCTCCCCGAGGACCAGAGCCTCCTGGTGGAGCAGAAGCCGCAGTTCACGTCGCGGCGCAGCGCCACCCGCTTCGTGATGTTCCTCCAGCAGCAGGCGCTCGATCACCGCGCCGCCGAGTCCACGAGCACCACCGAGGTCACCACCACGACGACCGAGGCCACGACGACCACCAGCGCACCCGCCACCACGACCACCGCGCCCCCGACCACCACGACGGGACCGTGACCGCGGTCGCCCAGGCCCGTCGACGGGCGGAGCTCGGCCTGCTCGTGCTCGCCGTGGCGGTCACCGGTGGGGCCTACACGCTGGCGTCGCTCGGCCAGACCTCGTCGGTGCCGGCCAACATCCTCCCGTTCCTCGGCGTGGTGGCCGCCCTGTTCTTCGGCGCCCACGTGGCGGTGCGCCGCCTCGCCCCCGAGGCCGACGGGCTGCTCTTCCCCCTCGTCGCCCTGCTGAACGGGCTCGGCTACGTCTTCATCGCCCGGGTGAAGCCCTCGCTGGCCGCCAACCAGGCCACGTGGACCTTCGTGGGGATCGCCGCCTTCATCGCCACGCTCGCCTTCGTGAAGCGGGCCCGCGACCTCGAGCGGTACCGCTACACGTTCCTGGCCGGCGGCCTGGTGCTGCTGGTGCTGCCGCTGGTCCCGGGCCTCGGGGTCACCATCAACGGCGCTCGCATCTGGGCCCACGTCGGGCCGGTCAGCTTCCAGCCCGGCGAGTTCGCCAAGCTCTTCTTCGCCCTGTTCTTCGCCAGCTACCTGGTGGAGAAGCGCGAGCTGCTGTCGATGGCCACGTGGCCGAAGTTCCGTCCGGTGCTGCCCGACCTGAAGCACCTCGGGCCGGTGCTGCTGGCGTGGGGCATGGCGATCCTCGTGATGACCGCGCAGAAGGACCTGGGCTCCTCGCTGCTCCTCTTCTTCCTCTTCATGGCGATGCTCTGGGTGGCCACCGGGCGCCTCGCCTACCCGGTGGGCGGGGCGCTGATCTTCGGCGCCGCCGCGTACGGCGCGTGGACCCAGTTCGCCCACGTCCAGAACCGCGTCACCCAGTGGCTCAACCCCTGGAACGACATCGGCGGTCAGCTGTCGGAGAGCTGGTACGCCCTGGCCTGGGGCGGGGTGGCCGGCACGGGCATCGGCCTCGGCCGGCCCGAGAAGGTCCCCTACGTGGAGAGCGACTTCATCTTCGTGGCCATCGGCGAGGAGCTGGGCCTGCTGGGGGCCACCGCGATCCTCGTCGCCTACCTGCTCATCGTCGGCTCCGGGCTGCGCACCGCCACCCAGGCCGAGCACCCGTTCGACAAGCTGCTCTCCGCCGGGCTCACCGCGCTCATCGGCTTCCAGGCCTTCGTGATCCTCGCCGGCATCACCCGGATCCTGCCGCTCACCGGCGTCGTCTTGCCCTTCGTCGCCTACGGCGGCTCGGCGCTGGTGGCCAACTACGTGCTGGTCGCCCTGCTCATCCGCATCTCCGACGACACGTCCCGCCGCACCCGCGCCCGGGTCCGCGCCGAGGCCCGAGCGATGGCGCAGGCGAGCTGATGGACCGCTCGATCCGCCGCCTCGGCGGCTTCCTGATCCTGCTGTTCTGCGCGCTGTTCGCCCAGCTCAACTACATCCAGGTGTTCCGCGCCGACGACCTCAACACCAAGACCGGCAACGACCGCCCGGTGGTGGCCGCGTTCGCGCGGCCCCGCGGCACGATGGCCACGGCCGACGGGGTCCTGCTCGCCCGGTCCGTGCCGAGCGACGACCGCTTCCAGTACCAGCGCGAGTACCCCGAGGGCGACCTCTACGCCGCCCTCACCGGCTACTTCTCCTACGTGTACGGCGCCACCGGCCTCGAGCGGGCGTACAACGAGGAGCTCGCCGGGCGCACGGCCCGCCAGCAGGTCCGCTCCATCGGCGACCTGTTCGTCGACTCGGACCGCACCGGCAACCTCACCCTCACCGTGCGCTCCGACGTGCAGCAGGTGGCGCGCGAGGCGCTCGGCGACCAGCGCGGGTCGGTGGTGGTGCTCGACCCGCAGACCGGCGCCGTCCTCGGCCTGTGGAGCAACCCCACCTTCGATCCCAACCTGCTCGCCACCCACGACGTCGATGCCGGGCGTGGCGCGTACGACCTCCTCAACGCAGCCGACGGCAAGCCGCTCCTCCCGAAGGCGTACCAGGAGATCTACCCGCCCGGCTCCACGTTCAAGGTGGTCACCG
>JAGQSL010000052.1 GCA_020439525.1 Acidimicrobiales bacterium
AGGCGGTCGAAGTCGACGGTCAGCATCGGGCGGCTCGGGCTACTTCATCGCCAGGCGGGCGCGGTACTCGTCGACGGTCTTCTCGGCGGTGTGGCGCCAGCTCCAGTGGTCGATGACCCGCTGGCGGCCGTTGGCGCCCACCCGGGCGGCGTTCTCGGGGTGGTCCATCACCGCGGCGAGCTTCACGGCCAGGGCCTCGCTGTCGCCCGGGGGCACCAGGAAGGCGGTCTCGTCGTCGGGACCGACCACCTCGGGCACGGCACCGCCGGTGGTGGCCACGAGCGGGATGGCGCAGCTCATGGCTTCGATGGCCGGCAGCGAGAAGCCCTCGTAGAGGGAGGGCACCACGGCGACCTCGGCCTCGGAGTACAGCTCGACGATGCGCTCGTCGGGCACGCCCGACACGAAGGTCACGGCGTCGCCGAGGCCGAGCTCGTCGATGGTGCGGGCCGACTCGCCGCCCGGCTTGGCCTTGCCGATGACGGTGAGGGTCACCTCGGGCCGCTCGGTGCGGAGCTTGGCCACCGCCTCGAGCAGGTAGCGCAGGCCCTTCATCGCCACGTCGGCCGACGCGGTGGTGATGAGCATGCCCTTGGTGCGCTCGACGCCGGGCACCGGCAGGAACAGCTCGGGGTCGACGCCCACCGGCACGATGTGCATGCGGTCCTCGTCGACCTTGTGGTCGGCGTGGATGTCCTTGAACGAGTTCTCCGACACGGTGATGACCCGCTGGAGGCGCCGGGCCACCTCGGTCTGCATGTCGACGAACGCGTACCACCGCATCAGGTTGAACTTCTTCAGCAGGTTCGGCGCGTGCTCGATCTCGAGGCGGCGGTCGACGGTGATCGGGTGGTGGATCGTGGCGATGACCGGCAGGCCCTCGCGCTCGATCAGCAGCAGCCCGGCCCCCAGCGACTGGTTGTCGTGGACGATGTCGAACTCGTCCTTGCGGTGCTTGAGCTCGTCCCAGGCCCGCATGGTGAAGGCGAGCGGCTCGGGGAAGGTGCCGAAGGTGAAGGTGGCGACCTCGAGCCAGTCCTTCCAGTCCTTCAGCTCCCACAGGCCGGGCTGGCGCATGGGGAAGTGGTCGTTGTAGATCTCGAGGCTGGGCAGCTTGGTGAGCGCCACCCGCTCGTCGAGCTCGGGGTACGGCGGGCCGCCGAAGACCTCGACGGAGTGGCCCAGCTCGACCAGCGCCTTGGACAGGTGGCGCACGTAGATGCCCTGGCCACCGCAGTGGGGCTTGCCCCGGTAGGCGAGGAGCGCGATGCGCAGAGGACGATCAGCGGAGGCCATGAGCGCACCAGCCTTTCGGGTCATTGACCATCCGGTCAAGCGAGCGAGCGCCCAGCCCGCTTCCAACCCTCGGGCACCGCTCGCGATTCCCGTTCCACCGCCGTTCAGCGGAGCTTCAAGAACAGCTCCTCCATGGCCTCGACGTCCATGCCCTGGGCGGCGGCCTCGTCGGGCTCGGTCATGCAGTACTGCATTCCCGCCGACATGAGCTTGAGGCCCACCCGGTGCAGGGCGGCCTGGGCGGCGGTGAGCTGGGTGATGACGTCGCGGCAGTCCGCCCCCTCCTCGACGAGGCGCTGCACGCCGCGCAGCTGGCCCTCGGCGCGGCGCAGCCGCTTCAAGACGTCGTCGGAGACCTGCTCGGGGAAGTGCACGATGCCATCCTATACCCGGGGTGGTATCGTGGGAACATACCCCCCGGGGTACGTGTTGTCGAGGGGGTCCGCCTGCGGGCACCCCACCCACCCAGCTCCTGCGAGGTCGCCGTGCCGTCCACCGAATCCGCTCCGCTCGATCCCGTGACCACCTCCGTGGTCCCCCTCGGCGAGCGCATCGCCGGGCTCCCCGAGCACGTCGTGGTCCGCCAGCTCTACCTGGCCTGCCTGTCCCAGGCCGCCTACCTCGTGGGCGACGCCCGCACCGGTCGAGCCATCGCCGTCGACCCCCGCCGCGACACCTCCGAGATCCTCGCCGCCGCCGCCGAGGAGGGCCTGACCATCGAGTCGGTCGTGCAGACCCACTTCCACGCCGACTTCCTCTCCGGCCACCTCGAGCTCGCCGAGGCCACCGGCGCGGAGATCGCCTACGGCTCGGTGGCGGCCACCGAGTTCCCCTCGCGGTCGCTCGCCGACGGCGAGGTGATCGACCTGGGGGGCGTCACCGTCGAGGCCCTCCACACCCCCGGCCACACCCCCGAGTCGATCTCCCTCGTCGTGCGGCCCTCCGCCGACGCCGAGCCCGTCGCCGTGCTCACCGGCGACACGCTCTTCATCGGCGACGTGGGTCGCCCCGACCTGCTCGCCTCGCTCGGCGCCACCGCCGACGACCTCGGCCGGCAGCTGTACGCCTCGCTGCACCGGCTCCTCGAGCTGCCCGACGAGGTCCTGGTGCTCCCCGCCCACGGCGCCGGCTCGGCCTGCGGCAAGGCGCTCTCGACCGAGACCGTCTCCACCATCGGCGAGCAGCGGCGCACCAACTACGCGCTCGCGCCCATGGGTGAGGACGAGTTCGTCGCCATCGTCACCGAGGACCAACCGGCCGCCCCGGAGTACTTCGTGGCCGCCGCGGTCGGGAACCGCAAGGACCGCGAGCTGCTCGACGAGCAGGCTGCGGTCCCGTCGCTCGACCTCGCCGCCCTCGACGCCGCCACGGCCGACGGGGCGGTCGTCGTCGACGTCCGGCCGGTCGAGGACGTGGCCGGCGGCCACCTCGCCGGCGCCGTCGCCGTGGGCCTGGGCGGGCGCTTCGCCGAGCAGGTGGGCAGCGTGGTGCCGGTGGGTGCGCCGATCGTGCTCGTCGGGCCGCCCGAGGCCGCCCACGAGGCCACCATCCGCCTCGCCCGGATCGGCTTCGACGACGTGGTGGGCAACCTGCCCGAGGTCGAGGCCGTGCTCGCTGCCCACCCGCAGCGCTCGGCGCGCCTGTCTCGCCTCTCGGCCACCGAGCTCGAGGAGCGGCGCGGCGCCCTCGGCGACGAGCTGCAGCTCGTCGACGTCCGCAACCCCGGCGAGGTGACCGCCGCGCCCGTCGAGGGCGCGGTCAACATCCCCCTGGCCCACCTGCGCTCTCGGCGCGACGAGCTCGATCCGGCTCGGCCGGTGGTGCTGGTGTGCGCCGGCGGCGCCCGCTCGGCCATCGCCGCCTCGGTGCTGCTCGCCGACGGGTTCGGCGACGTGTCCGACGTGCTGGGTGGCGCCACCGCCATGGGCATCGGCGAGGCCTGCACCCTCTCGCAGCCCGAGCAGGGCTGACGCCGTGGAGGTCGCCCTCGCCATCGCCCTCGGCCTGGTGATCGGCGCCGCGCTCGGTTCGCTGGGCGGCGGCGGGTCGATCCTCGCCGTGCCCGTGCTGGTCTACATCGCCGGCCAGGAGCCCAAGGCGGCCACCGCCACCTCCCTCGTGGCGGTGGCGGCCGCCGCAGTCGGCGGGGTCGTCGGGCACGCCCGGGCCGACCGGGTCCGGTGGGGCGCGGCGGCGGCCTTCGTGGCCACGGGCGTCGGCGGGGCCTGGCTCGGCTCGCGGGTCAACGGCTCGATCGACGAGGACCTGCTGCTGCTCGGCTTCTCGGCGCTCATCCTGCTCGCCGCCCACCGGATGCTCACCGCCTGCCCGTCGTGCACGAAGGTCGGCGAGGACCTCGCCGTCGCCGCGTCGGGGGAGGGCCGGGCCGCGCGCCTCGACGTCGCCGGCATCGTGCGGGTGGTGCTGGCCGGCTCGGCGGTCGGCTTCCTCACCGGGCTCTTCGGCGTCGGCGGCGGGTTCATCATCGTGCCGGCGCTCACCCTCGCCCTCGGCATGTCGATGCCCATCGCCATCGGCACCTCCCTCGCCATCATCGTCGGCAACGCACTGGTCACCCTCGGGTTCCGCGGCGTCGACGCCGTCGAGTGGTCGATCGCCGTGCCGTTCACCGTGACGATGCTGATCGGCTCCGCGGTCGGATCGTCGCTCGGCCACAAGCTGCCGCCTGAGCGCTCCCTGCGCGCCTTCGCCACCCTGCTGGTGCTGGTCGCCGTGGCCAACGGCATCGCGGCGGGGATCGCCCTGGCCGGCTGACGGGCTGGCAGGATCGGGCCGTGCGCGCACTGGTCCAGCGGGTGAGCCGAGCCTCGGTCACGATCCAGTCCGGCCCCGACGCGGGCGAGGTCACGGGCGCGATCGGCACCGGCCTGCTGGCGCTGGTGGGCGTCACCCACGACGACGGGCCGGCGGAGGCGAAGGCGCTGGCCGCCAAGATCTGGCACCTGCGCGTGTTCGAGGGCGACGACGGGCGCATGGACCTCCCGGTGGCGGCGGTGGGCGGCGAGGTGCTCGTCGTGTCGCAGTTCACGCTCTACGGCGACACCCGCAAGGGCCGGCGCCCCTCCTGGGTGCAGGCGGCGGCGCCCGAGCAGGCCGAGCCGCTGTGCGAGCTGGTGGCGGACGAGCTCCGAGCGCTGGGGGCGACGGTGGCGACCGGGCGGTTCCGCGCCGACATGGGCGTGGAGCTGCGCAACGACGGCCCCGTCACGCTCCTGCTGGAGGTGTGAGCGAGGGCTCGTCGCCCGCTTCCGCGTCGGCCCGCCGTCGGGCGAGGCGGTCGAGCCCCCAGCCGGCGGCCACGAGCAGCACCGCGAGCACCCGCACCGGGAGGTCGCCGGCGCGGGTGTACCAGGTGAGGCCGTCGCGCAGGGGCACGTCGCGGCGCACCTCGACGGCGCGCTCGCGCGTGCCGGTGCGCTGGAAGACCTCGCCGCTCGGGCTCACGTACGCGCTGAAGCCGGTGGGCGCGACCTGCACCAGCCAGCGCCCCGACTCGATGGCCCGCAGCCGCGACGACGCCACCTGCTGGGTCTGCACGAAGGTGCCCGTGTAGGTCGAACCGTTGGTGGGGTTGTAGAGCAGCTCGCCGCCGGCCTCCACGCCCGAACGGGCCCGGTGGCCGAAGAACACCTCCCAGCTGATGACCGTGGCCACCGGGACGTCGCCGATGGTGAGCAGCCCCGACTCGTGCGAGATCGTGGCGTCGCGCTTGGCGAGCGTGTCGGGCGCCACCTTCTCGATCCACGACCGGAACGGCACCCACTCGCCGAAGGGCACCCGCTGGACCTTCACGTAGCGGTCGGTCCACTCGCCGTCCGCGTCGAGCACCTGCTGCGAGTTGCGGAAGCTCTCCTCGTCGACCCCCTCCACCGTGCCCACCGACAGCGGCGCGTCGAGGCGGCGGGCCAGGGCCTGCAGCTCACGACCCTCCCGGGCGTCCTGCACGTCGGCGTCGGTGTCGACCACGTTCTCGGGCCACAGGACCATGTCCATGCCCTCGGGCACCTCCGCCGACGCGTCGAGGTGGCGCTCGAACACCTTGCGGCGGTCGGTGTCGATGGCCCGCGTGCCCTGCGGGCCACCGCCCTGCACCAGGGCGATGTCGACCGTGCGGCCGGTGGGCTCGCCGCTCGGCGCGACGGCGGCGACGCCCAGCAGCACGATCGCGAACCCCGCGAACGCGGCGGCCTTGGTGTGGTGGCGGTCGAACGCGGCGGACACGGCGACGCCGACGGCCACGGTGGCCGCGGCGATGCCGAGGACGCCACCGATGCGGGCGATCGGCCAGAGGACGCCGGCCACCTGGCCGACGGCGAGCAGCGAGAGCGGGACCCCGCCGAACGGCCACGCCGTGCGCAGCGACTCGACCAGCACCCACGCGCCGATGAGCGCCAAGCCCCGTCCGGCGTGGGGCGGCACGAGGAGGCAGGCCGCGCCGATGAGGAAGCCGAAGAAGAGCGAGGCGATCACGTAGCCCGGCGCGGTCAGCTGCGAGATCCACAGGATCGTGGGGAAGAACAGGGTCCAGCCCACGAGCGTCCCCCGCCAGAGCCGGCTGCGCCACGCCGCGCCGGCGAGGAGGCGGTCGAGCAGGGCGACGCCCACGAACGCCAGCGGCCAGAAGCCCCACGGGGGCAGCGAGGCGGCGAGGCAGATCCCCGCGGCCACCGCGCGCACCCACGGGCGGTGCACGAACCGCTCGATCGGCCCGGGCAGCTCGTCGGGCGGGTGGACGAGGTCGTCGACCAGCTCGTCGACGACGGCGTCGACGCGGTGGTGGGGCTCGTCGTGCACGGCCGACGAGTCTGGCCCACCGGCACCCTCAGGCGGGAGCCAGGCCCCGGCGGGTGGGCCAGGTGACCCCGAGCGAGGCCACCGCCTCCTCGGCGGCGCGCACGCACGCCGGGATGCCGACGCCGCGCAGCGCCATGCCCGCCACCCGCACCGAGGTGGGCGCCAGCTCGGCCTCGGCGGCGGCGATCCGCTCGAGGTGGCCCGGCGCGTACTGCGGCAGCGACCGCATCCACCGGCCGATGCGGACCTCGGTGGGCGCACCGGTCACCCCGAGGATCCGGTCGAGGTCGGCCACCACCTCGTCGGCCAGCTCGGTGTCGTCGAGGTCGGTGAAGCGGAGGTCGCCGGTGCGGCCCACCGACGTGCGCAGGATCACGTCGTCGCGCTCGGGGTCGCGCAGCTGCGCCCACTTCGAGGTGCCGTAGCTGGTGGCCGTCACGAGCAGGCCCTGGTCGCGCGGGACGAGGCAGCCGCTGTGGCCGGTGGTGTCGCCCAGGTCGGCGCGGGCGAACGCCATGGTGAGCATCGCCACCGACGAGTGGTCGATGCCGAGGAACGTGGCCGCCGCGTCGGGGGCCACCGCGGCGAGCAGGGGGCCGGTCACGTGGGCGGGCGTGGTGACGATCGCGGCGTCGGCGTCGATCGCCGTGCCGTCGTCGAGCACGGCGCGCACGCCCCGCCCGCCGGGACCCGGTTCGAGCACGGCCACCGAGCGGCCGGCCACCACGTCGACCGACGGGATGGCGCCCACGAGGGCGTCGACGAACCGGGCCATGCCCCCCATCGGCGCCGCGAAGATCGGTGGCGCCTCGGCGGGCTCGTCGATGGCGGCGACCACCGCGCCCGAGCCCGCCGACGGGTTGCGGCCGGGTGCGGCGGCGCGAGCGAGCTGGGCCCGGCACGAGCGCAGGAGCGACGGGTCGCCGCTGCGCGCGGCAGCATCGAGCTGGGGGACGACCGCGGCGAGGCTCATGGTGGCGGTGTCGCCGGCGTTGATCCCCCCGAGGAGCGGGTCGATCAGGTGGTCGACGACCTCGTCGCCCAGCCGCCTCCGCAGGTACGGCCCGACCGCGACGTCGGTGCCGGCCTCGTGCGGGTCCGTCGGGTCGGCCGGGAGGTGGAGGTCCTCGGCCACCCGGGCCAGGCCCTCGGGCGACAGCAGCCCGCTGGCGGCGAGGGCGTCGAGGTCGGCGGGGACGCCCATCACGTGGCCGTGGGGGATCGTGCGGCGCTCGCCGCCCACGAACACGTGGGCCGAGCGCTCGGCCGGCGAGATCAGCTCCCCGTCGAGCTCGAGGTCGTGGGCCAGGGCGGCGGCCCACGGCACCCGCAGGAGGAAGGCGTCGGCGCCCTCGTCGACCAGGCGGCCGGCGAAGGCCGAGGTCTGGAGCTTGCCGCCGATGCGGTCGGGCTCGACGAGGGTCACCTCGACCCCGCCCTGGCTCAGCCGCAGCGCCGCCACCAGTCCGCTCAGGCCGCCCCCGACCACGATCGCCCGCTCGGGCCGCTTCGCTTCGCTCACGTCACCGCTCCTGTCGTCGGTCGGACCCGACCAGGGTGCCCCATGCCGCGTCCGCGGCGCCCGTGCCATCGGTCCCGACGGCGGGTGACCGAGGTCTCAGAGCGCCAGCTCGTCGGCGACCTCGGCGATGCGCGCCGCGAGCGCTCCGAGCACGGTCGCGTCGTCGTTGAGGACGCACGTGCGGGCGAAGGCCAGGCCGAGGTCGTCGGCCAGCGCGCGCGCCTCGATGTCGAGGTCGTAGGCCACCTCGAGGTGGTCGGCCACGAAGCCCTGGGCGCACACGAGCACCCCGTCGACGTCGGGGTCGGCGGCGCGGTCGCGCAGCACGTCGAGGATGTCGGGGCCCCGCCACGGTTCGGGCGTGGCGCCCGCGCTCTGCCAGGCCACCGACCAGCGGCGCAGGCCCAGCTCCTCGGCCACGGCGGTGGCGGAGGCGAGCAGCTCGTCGGGGTAGGGGTCCTCGGCCAGCACCCGCTCGGGCAGCGAGTGGGCGGTGAACACGACCTCGGTGCGCTCGGGCAGCTCGGCGAGGCCGTCGCCCACCGCCCCGGCGAGGAAGGCCCGGTAGGCCGGCAGGTCGTGCCACCGCTCGACGCCCGCGGCGACCATGGCGTGCACCTCGGCCGCGGCCTGCACCCGCTCCAGGTACTGGCCCACCGAGAAGCCCGACCAGTGCGGGGCGAGCGCCACGCCGACCACGGACGTGAGCCCGGCCTCGGCCAGGTGGGCGACGCCGTCCTCGATGAACGGCGACGCGTGCTTCTGGCCGAGGGTGACGACGAAGCGTCCCGGCCGCGCGGCTTCGAGGGCCGCCCGGATGCCGGCCACCTGGTCGGCCGTCCGACGGGCGAGCGTCGACGTGCCGCCGAGGGCGTCGTAGCGCCGCTGGAGGTCGGCGAGCTGCTCGGGCGTCGGCGGCCGGCCCCGGCGGATGTGGGTGTAGTACGGCTCCACGTCGTCGGGCGTGGCCGGCGTGCCGTAGGCCATGACCACCACCCCCACGCGCTCGGCGGCCTCGGTCATCGGACCGTGCCCTCGGCGTGCACCAGCTCGACGACCGCCTCGAGCACCTCCGGGTCGGAGTCGGGGAGCACCCCGTGGCCGAGGTTGAAGACGTGGCCGCAGAAGCCGTCGGCGCGGCGCAGCACGTCGCGGGCCCGGTCGAGCGCCACGTCGGTGCCCGCCAGGACCGCGACCGGGTCGAGGTTGCCCTGCACCGCCGTCTCGTCGCCGAGCCGGCGGCGGGCGTCGTCGAGGTCGACCCGCCAGTCCACCCCCATCACGTCGGCCCCGGCGTCGCGCAGGTGGGTGAGCAGCTCGCCGGTGTTCACGCCGAAGTGGATCCGGGGGACGCCGGTCTCGCCGATGCCCTCGAGCACCTTGCGCGACGCCGGCTGCACGTAGCGCACGTAGTCGCTGGGGGAGAGGGCGCCGGCCCAGGAGTCGAACAGCTGGACGGCGCTGGCGCCGTTGGCCACCTGGCTGCGCAGGGAGGCCAGGGCCAGGTCGGCGAGGCGGTCGAGCAGGGCGAACCACAGCTCGGGGTCGGTGTACATGAGCGCCTTGGTGCGCTCGTAGGTGCGGCTCGGCCGGCCCTCCACCAGGTAGCTGGCCACCGTGAAGGGGGCGCCGGCGAAGCCGATGAGCGGCACGTCGCCCAGCTCCCGCACCAGGTTGCGGACCGTCTCGAGGACGAACGGCGTGTCGGCCTCGGGGTCGAGCGGGCGCAGCCGGTCGAGGTCGGCGGCCGAGCGGAAGGGCTGCTCGACCACCGGGCCGACGCCGGGGGCGACGTCGACGCCGAAGCCGATCGCCTCCACCGGCGTGACGATGTCGGAGTAGAGGATGGCGGCGTCGGTGCCGTAGCGCCGCACCGGCTGGAGGGTGATCTCGGTGGCCAGGTCGGGCTGGCGGATGGCCTCGACGATCGAGCCCGACCCTCGGATGGCCCGGTACTCGGGGAGCGAGCGCCCGGCCTGGCGCATGAACCACACCGGCACCCGGTCGTGGGGCTCGCGACGGCAGGCGCGCAAGAACGGGGCGTCGGGCGAGACCATGGGCCGACGCTACCGGCGAGGTCTCGCACCGCCCCAGCTCGCACCGCCCCAGCTCGCGCCGCCCGAAGCGACGACCGGCCCCACCGCGCCGGGTCGTTCGCCCCTGATGCCGCGGCGCCCGTCACCCGTACGGTCGACCGGCGGACCTCGAGGGGCGGGGCCGCTGGACCCAGGAGGTGCGCCGTGAAGCGCAAGACCCTCGATCTCATCTTCAGCGTCGGCGGCGCCGCGCTGGCCGTGCTGCTGCTCGTGCTCGGGCTGGTGCTGCAGAACCAGGCGAACTTCGCCGACGACTACGTGCACGACCAGCTGTCGCAGCAGAAGATCACCTTCACCCCCGAGGCGGGGCTCTCCGACGACGAGAAGGAGGCCGACTGCCTCGTGGCCAACGCCGGCAAGGCGCTGACGTCGGGCAAGCAGGCCGAGTGCTACGCCAACGAGTACATCGCCCGGCACCTGGCCGAGGTGAACGACGGCAAGACCTACTCCGAGTCGAGCGGCGAGAGCCGGGCGCTCGCCGAGCAGGCGGCCACGGCGATGGAGGAGGACCCGGAGTCGCCCGACGCGCAGGCCCTCGACGCCCAGGCCAAGGAGGCGGCCGGCAAGGTCGACACCCTGTTCCGCGGCGAGTCGCTGCGCGGCCTGCTGCTGACCTCCTACGGCTTCAGCGTGTTCGGCGAGCGCGCCGGGCAGGCCGCCCTGGTGGCCTTCCTCGCCGCCGCCGTCCTGGCGCTGGCCAGCATCGCCGGCTTCG
>JAGQSL010000425.1 GCA_020439525.1 Acidimicrobiales bacterium
GTGTACGCCTCGAAGTGGGCGGCGTCGGGGTCGCCGTAGAGCGGGTAGAAGTGGTCCCACACCCAGATGGAGTCGACGCCCATGGCGTCGGCGGCCTTCCAGGCCTCGCGGAGGTTGGCGACCGTGGTGGCCTGCGGGTGGAGCTGGATCCCGACCTTGAGCTTCGTCATGGACCGGAGGCTACGGGCGAGGTGAGCCGGCGCCACCCCCGCGCCGCTGCCGGTCGGCCGGTCGGCTCAGCGCGTCGGCGGGCGCAGCGGGGCGCGCAGGCGGACCTCGGCCCCGCTCCCCGGGCGGCCGTCGACCTCGGCCCGGCCGCCCACCTCGGCGAGGCGACCGAGGATCGAGCGGGCGATGCCCGTACCCGGTGGGGTGGAGGCAGCGTCGAAGCCCGACCCGTCGTCCTTCACCGAGCAGAACACGTCGTCCTCGACCTCGGCGAACACCGTGGCGCGGGTGGCGCCTCCGTGCTTGTGGGCGTTGGTCAGGGCCTCGGCCACCGCCCCGGCGAGGGCGTCGACCACCTCGGGCGCGACGTTCGGGGCATCGCCGTCGACGAGGAGCACCTCGACGCGCAGGCCGTCGCGCCGCTCGATGCGGCTCGCCGCCTCGCGGAGCGCGGCGCCGAGCTCGAGGCGCCCGAGGGGCGCTCGGTCGCCGGCGAGGAAGGCGCGCAGCTCCAGCTCCTGGTCGCGCGCCAGCGCCGCCAGCTCGGGGTCGGCCGACCGCCGCTGCACCACCGCGAGGGTCTGCAGCACCCCGTCGTGGAGCGTGCGCGCCACCTCCTCGCGGGCGCGGGCCCCGGCGATCGCGGTCTCGGCGCGCCGCAACCGCTCGGTGGCGGTGCCGGCGGCCGCACCGGCGATGGCGAACAGCACCCCGCTCGAGGCCAGGCCCAGGTTCGAGGCGTCGAAGCCGGCGATGGCGTCGCCCGCCCAACGGGCGACGCCGAGCGAGGCCCCGGCGCCCGCGCCCCACCAGGGGCCGGCGACGAGCGCGGCGCTCAGCACGCCCGCCACCGGCCAGGCCGAGCCGACGCTCTGGCTGTGGAGCCGGTCGTAGACGGCGCCGTCGAGCAGGAGCATCGCCGCGCCCACCGCCAGCTCGGCCACCACGAACGCCGGATGGAACAGCCAGCGCCGGCGCCGGATCGATGCCTCGGTCGAGGCGGCCGTCACCACGAGGGCCGCGCCCAGGAGGCCGGCGCCCACGAGCGGACCGTCGACGTCGTCGCGGGTGAGCACCAGGACGGCCGCCGCCCAGGCGAGCGCCAGCCAGCGGAAGCCGGCGATCCCCCGGGCCACGCTCCACTCGAGGTCGGTCCGCTCGAGCGCCATGGCGCGGAACCCTACGCCCCCGCCGCGCCCCCGAGCGGGGGTCCCGGCCTCGGTAGCGTGGCCGTCGTGCAGGGTGCGACGCGTCGGCGGGGTCTCGTGGCGATCGCGGCTGCGGCCCTGGTCGTCGGGGCCGCCGGGTGCAGCGGATCGAGCCCGTCGGCGGCGTCGTCGGGCTCGGCGGCCCCCTCGCCCGACGCCAGCTCGACCGCCACGGCGCCGGCCAGCACCACGACCACCGAGCCGCCCACGACCACGACGACCCTGCCGCCCACGCCGGGACCGGCGGCGCTCACCGTCGCCATGGCCGGCGACCTGCTGCCCCACCTGCCCCTGGTGGCCCAGGCCGGCGCCTACGGGCGAGACCACGGTGCTCGCTACGACTTCGGGCCGATGCTCGCGCCCATGGCGCCGATCCTCACGGGTGCCGACCTCGCCCTCTGCCACCTGGAGGTGCCGCTGGCCCGCGATCAGGGCGCCCTCTCGGGGTACCCGTCGTTCGGCGCGCCCGACGAGCTGGTCGACGCCATCGCCGGCGCCGGCTACGACGGCTGCTCCACCGCCTCGAACCACAGCCTCGACCAGGGCACGGCGGGGATCGCCCGCACGCTCGACCGGTTCGACCAGCTCGGCCTCCACCACGCCGGCACGGCCCGCAGCGCCGAGGAGGGCGCGGCGATCACGACCTACGACGTGGACGGCGCCACGGTCGCCCACCTCAGCTACGCCTACGGCTTCAACGGCTACCGCCTCCCCACCGACGCCCCCTTCGCCGCCAACCTCATCGACGTCGCCCGGATCCGCGACGACGCCCGCCGGGCGCGGGAGGCCGGCGCCCAGCTGGTGATCGTGAGCCTCCACTGGGGCGACGAGTACCGCCACGATCCCAGCGCCTTCCAACGCCAGGTGGCCGACGACCTGCTGCCCTCGCCCGACATCGACGTGATCGTCGGCCACCACGCCCACGTGGTGCAGCCCATCGAGCAGGTGGAGGGCACCTACGTCGTGTTCGGCCTCGGCAACCAGCTGGCCAACCAGCGCCAGCCCGGGCGGGCCGACGGGCTCACGGTGGTGCTGCACGCCGAGAAGCTGGACGACGGGCGCTACCGCGTGGCCGGCATCGAGGCCGTCCCCACCTACGTCGCCGCGGGATCGTTCGCGGTGCTGCCGGTGGCCGACGCCCTGGCGTCGCCGGATCCGGGTGCGCCCGTCGCCGAGCTGCAGGCGTCGTTCGATCGGACGGCCGCGGTGCTGGAGGCCTCGCCCACGCCCGGAGTGCTGGTTGTCCCGCGGCCTGGGTGAGCCGACCGACCGGCTTCCCCACCTCCCGGCGCTCGACGGCCTGCGGGGGCTCGCGGTCGCGCTCGTGGTGGCCTTCCACCTCGACCTGATCGCCGGCGGCTGGCTCGGCGTCGACGTGTTCTTCGTGCTGTCGGGCTTCCTCATCACCCGCCTGCTGCTCCACGAGCGCGATGCCACGGGCCGCACCGACCTGCTCGAGTTCTGGCGGCGTCGGGCGCGGCGCCTGCTGCCCGCCCTCGTCGTGGTGCTCGTCGGCGTGGCGGCCTACGCGGCCTGGTACCCCGAGCCGGTGCTGCTGCCGAGCGACCTCACCGGGCAGTTCGTGGCCACGGTGGCCTACGTGGCCAACTGGTTCCAGCTCCACTCGGGTGCCGGCTACTGGGACCAGTTCTCCGCTCCCTCGCCGCTCCAGCACATGTGGTCGCTGGCGATCGAGGAGCAGTTCTACCTGCTGTACCCGCTCGTGACGGTGGGCCTGCTGGCGCTGCTGCGCTCCCGGCGCGCGGCGCTCGCCGTCGCCCTCGGCGCCGGCGCGGTCGTCTCGTGGGCCCTCGGCTTCGCCCGGCTGGCGGGCGGCGGGTCCTTCGAGCGTATCATTAAAAAAAAAAATGGACAGATTTGCGCTGCCTCAGC
>JAGQSL010000426.1 GCA_020439525.1 Acidimicrobiales bacterium
CGCCACCAGCGCACGAACCGAGCACAGAACCCTCGCGCAGCCCGGCGCCCGCGTTCTCCACCCCGAACGCGCGCCACCAACGCACGAACCGAGCACAGAACCCGCACCACCCCCACGCCAGCGTTCTCCACCCCGAACGCGCGCCACCAACGCACGAACCGAGCACAGAACCCTCGCGCAGCCCGGCGCCAGATCGAGAAGTAGGCCGATCGGCCTAGACAAACGGGTTCACTGTCCGTAGTATTCGTGAGGGAGGGCGACCACAACGAGTGGTCGTCAGAGGGGAAGCGCAGGACATGAGCAGCGAGCAGGCGATCGACACCAGCGTCGGGCCCATCGGCGGCCAGGCCCTGCTCGAGGGCGTGATGATGCGCCGGGGCCAGTCGTGGGGCGCGGCGGTGCGCTGCCAGGACGGCACCATCGCCACCACGTCGCGCACGCTCCCCGCCAGCCTCGACGGGTGGCGCCGCTACCCGCTGGTCCGGGGCGTGATGGCCCTCGGCGAGACCGCCGCCCTCGGCACCCGCGCCACCCTCTGGGCCGCCCAGGCCCGGGGCGACGAGTCCGGCGACGGCTACACCCGCAAGGGCCTGGCCACCACGGTGATCGTCGCCCTCGTCGGCGTCTTTGGGATCTTCGGGCTGCTGCCCGCGGTCGTCGCCAAGGCGGCGCTCGACCTGCTCGACGTGCACAGCGCCGTGCTCTTCTCGCTGATCGAGGGCGTGCTGCGCCTCGGCATCCTGGTCGGCTACCTGTGGTCGCTCAGCCGGGTGCCGCAGGTGAAGCGGGTGTTCGCCTACCACGGCGCCGAGCACATGACGATCCACGCCTTCGAGCACCGCATCCCGCTCGTCCCCGGCGAGATCCGGGCGTTCGACCGCCGCCACCCCCGCTGCGGCACCGCCTTCCTGCTCGTCGTGGTGCTCACGACGGTCTTCGTCCACGCCCTGATGGGCCACCCGAGCTGGGGCGTGCTGGTCGCCAGCCGCATCCTCGGCCTGCCGATCGTCGCCGGCCTGGCGTACGAGGCGATCCGCTTCGCCGGCCGCCACCAGCACCAGCTCGTGGGCAAGGTGCTGATGGCGCCGGGCTACTGGCTCCAGGAGATCACCACCGAGGACCCCACCGACGACATGATCGAGGTGGCCGTCGCCGCCCTCGAGGCCACGCTGGCCGCCGAGCCGCTCGCCCCCGCGGCCTCACCGGAGGCGGCGATCGTCGGGGCGGGCCGATGACCCTCGCCATCCCGTCGTCCGTGACCGCCGACACCGAGGCGCCCGCCGGCGCCGCCGCCACCGTCCTCACCACGCGTCGCACGCTCGTGCTGGCCCTCGCCGGGCTCACCGCCCTGGTCGAGCTGGCCGACGTGATGGGCGCGGTGCCGGGGATCCCGGTGGGCGGCATCACCCTGTCGACGTCGCTGCTGCCCTCGCTGGCCCTCGGGCTGGCCTGCGGGTCGCGGCTGCTCGGCCGCTCCACCATCCGCCGGGCCGCCACCTGGTTCTGGCTCGCCATGGCCGTCGTGCTCCCCGTCCTGTCGTTCCTCTACTGGCGCGAGGGGCGCCTCGAGCTGGTGCCGGCCCTGGTGCTCGCCGCCCTCAACGAGGAGCTCGTCTACCGCCTCGCCGTGCCGGCGATCATCGCCGCCGCCCTGCGCCTCGGTCGGGTGCGCCCCGGGCCCGCCCGCATCGCCGGGCTGGTGGGCGCCGGGCTGTGGTTCTGCCTCCTGCCGGGCCACCTCGAGCAGGTGACGTCGCCCGCGGGCGTGGTGCCCTACGTCGCCTTCGCCGCCCTCTCGGCGTTCATCGTCTACCGCTCGGGGTCGATCCTGCCGATGGCGCTCGGCCACGCCATCTCGAACCTGCTCACCGTGCTCATGTGGCGTGAGGCCGTGCCAGCCGACGTGCGGTCGATCGGCCTCGCCTGCATGCTCGGCCTGCTGGTGCTGGCCTACGGGCGACCGAGCCGCATCACCGTCGGCGACGACGGCGGGCTCATCGACATCCACACCGGCCTCGAGGTCGCGGCGATCGACCTGCGCGAGGGCCAGCAACCGCTGGTGGAGCTGGCCGACGGCCGCCTCATCCCGGTCCATGCCAACATGGTCCAGCCGCCGGCGCTGCCGGCCCGACGATCTCCCGAGCGTGCTTCCTGACCGAGCCGCTCGTGCCGGCTCGGCGCCCGCCCCTCGCTGAGGGAGCCGGACGCCGGGCCGGCGGGGACGCCCTTCGCCGCGTCGACCTACCCGGCCGACGGCACCTCGTCGCCCTCGGCGGCTGCGGCGGCCTCGACCCGTGCCCGGCGGCGGACCTCGACCTCGTCGGCGCGCGCGACGCGGGCGTGCAGCGCGGCCAGGCGGAGTCGGGCCAGGCGGTCGGCATCGCCGTCGTGCACCACCGGGACCGAGCCGCGCCCGGCGACGTGCAGCTGCAGCGAGGCCAGGCCGACGCGGCGCTGGAACGGCGATGAGGTGAGCGAGGTGCTCTGCGTCTTGGCCACCGGCAGGTAGTCGGTGGCCCGGACGAACCCGCCCGAGCGAGCCACGACGAGGGTGGGCGTGCCGACGTGGCCCAGGTTGCGGTACACGAGCTCGGCCTCGACGGCGACGGGCACGAGGAGCACCAGCAGGGCCCAGGCGATGGGGGCGCCGGCGAGGGTCGCCACCACCGCGATGGCGACGAGCAGCACCGTGGCGGGGCCGACCCGCCGGAACCACGCCCGCCGACGAGCAGCCGGCGGGGCGGGGACGAGCGGCGGGTGCTCGACGGTGGTGGGCAGGACCGAGTCGAGCAGGCCGACGAGGTCGCCCTCGCGCACGTACGGGATGGTGAGCCGGGTCACCTCGCCCTCGGCCGCGGTGCCGCTGCCGGCGCTCTGGAGCTGCACCGATGCCAGCCCGAGCCGGCGCCGGAGCAGGTTCTGGTGGACCCGCACCGCCTGGACCCGGCGCAGCGAGAGGGTCGCCTCGCGCTGGTCGAGCAAGCCCCGACGAAGGTGCAGGTCCGTGCCGACCCGCACGAGCGTGAAGCCGTGGTCGGTGAGCAGCGACGAGGCGATGGCGCTCAGCAGCATCACGGGGATGACGGCGACGAGGAGCACGGCGACCACGACCGCCCCGGTGGGCGCGGAACCGGCCACGCCGGCCGCGGTCTCCTCGGGCAGCTCGAAGAACAGCCCCATGCCGGCAGCGGCGAACGGCAGCAGGGCGAGCAGGCGGACGCCGGTGATCCCGGCCACCACCAGCTGGCCGGTGGTGAGGGCGACGACCGGCACCGGGGCCGGACCGGCCACCGGCACCGGGCGGGCATCGGCCGGGTCGACCGCATCGGTCGCTGAGCCCGCATCGACGGGCCCGGCGCCGGCGGGCAGAACGCCCCGGCGGTCGAGCAGGGCCACCCGCAGGGCGTAGGCCTCCTCGTCGGCGATCGCCTCGAGGACCGCTTCGGCGCCCGAGCCGCCGCCCGCCGTGTCGATGCGCACCACGGCGACGCCGAGCGCCCGGTGCCGGAGCCGGCGTCGGAGGTCGACCTGCTGGATGCGGCTGATCGGGACCTCCCGTCGCGCCCGCTGCAGGATGCCGTGCTCGACGACGAGGACGCCGTCGACGATCTGGTAGGTGAACCGTCGCCACGCCAGCACCTTCCAGCCGACCACCAGCGCGATCACGACGAAGGCGATGGGGCCGAGGACCAGCACCTCGCCCGTCGAGATCATCAGGAACGCCAGCGGGATCGCCCACTGGCGCGCCGAGCTGAGCAGGTCGAGCACGGGCGATGCCGGGTGCAGGCGGCGCGGCGGCCAGGCCGGCGGGGCGAGCGCGGGATCCGGTGACGGGCCCGGATCAGACGCCGTCATCGGCCTCGGCCCGCTCGAGGATCCGGGCCCGCAGGGTGCGCGCCTGCTCGGGCTCGATGCCGGGGAGCGTGGCGTCGGTGGCCGGCGAGGCCGTGGAGATCGACAACTTCACGATGCCGCGCCAGCGATCGAGCGGGCCCTGGTGGAGGTCGATGTGCTGGACCCGGAAGTGCGGGATCGACGACTCCTGGCGCACCAGCAGGCCGTGGCGGATCTCGACGCCGTCGTCGGTGACGCCGTAGCGCCACCGCCGGTACGAGGCGGCCGGGACGAGCACGGTGAGGACGATGCCGACGGCGCCGACGAGCACGGTCGGGAGCACCCGGGCGGCGGCAGGCGCATCGGCGGCGAGGGCGGCGAACAGGAGGGCGATGACGAGCAGGAGCCCCGTGCCCGCCAGCCACCCGAGGCGCCACAGCAGGAGGATCCGGGAGCTGAGCGGCGTGTCGGCGGCGTCCATGAGCGTCCGACCCTACTGACGGTCTCGGCGCCTGAGCGGGGGGATCTCCCGGTCAGCGCTCGGCGGCGGCCCGATCGAGCAGCGTCGCCAGGACCTCCTCGCCGACGCCGAGGCCGCCGAGGTGGCTCTCGCCGGGGAGGGTGCGCAGCTCGGCTTCGGGCAGGCGGGCGACGGCGTGGGCGCCGTGCTCGAAGGGGACGATGTGGTCGGCGTCGCCGTGCCACCAGACCACCGGCACCTTCACGTCGGCCAGCTCGAAGCCCCAGTGCTTGGAGAAGAGGATCACGTCGGCGAGCGGCGCCGAGAGCTGCTTGCGGCTGCCGTTGAGCAGGTCGTCGAGGAACAT
>JAGQSL010000053.1 GCA_020439525.1 Acidimicrobiales bacterium
CGCACGGTCATGCCCGGGCTCATCGACGCCCACTGCCACATCACCTTCGGCGAGCCGGCCAGCAACGACGAGCTGTTCTTCCACCGGGAGCAGTCGACCGCCGCCATGCTCGCCGCCTTCAACGTGCCGAAGCTGCTGCGAGCGGGGGTCACCGGCTTCCTCGACGCCGACTGCCTCTGGAACCTGGGTCCGGCGCTGCGCGACGCCATCGAGGCCGGGCTCGTCGAGGGCCCGCGGATGACGGCGGGGATGAACGCGCTGCTCACCGCGGCGGGCGGCACGGCCGGGCGGCTCATCCCCGACGAGGGCCAGCTCGGCTACGCCCACGTGGTGCGCGACCGCGACGAGATGGTCCGCACCACCCGCCAGCAGATCAAGTACGGCGCCGACTGGATCAAGATCCACGTGACCGGGTCGGTGCCCACCCACGCCGGCGAGCTCACGGTCTGGACGCTCGACGAGCTGAAGGCGGTGGTCGACACGGCGCGCGACCTGGAGACGCCGACCGTCGCCCACTGCCGCAACGCCCGCTCCACCCGCCTCGCCGCCGAGGCCGGCGTCGACCTCATCCTCCACGCCAGCTTCATGGACGACGCTGCGCTCGAGGCGGTGGTCGCCGCCGGCAGCGCCATCGCCCCCACGTTCACGTTCCTCGCCAACCTGGCCGACCACGGCCACAAGGTCGGCGCCGCCTCCACCCAGGTCGACATCTTCCGGGGCGAGATCCAGGCCACCGCGGCCAAGATCAAGGAGGCCCACGACGCCGGGGTGCCGATCCTCTCGGGGTCGGAGAGCGGGTTCGCCCTCACGCCCTACGGCCACTGGCACGCGCGGGAGCTCGACGTGCTGGTCGACGCCGTCGGCCTCACGCCGCTCGAGGCCATCCGCTGCGCCACCGGCAACGGCGCCCGGGCCCTGCGCCGGCCCGAAGGCTCGATCGGGGTGATCGCCGAGGGGGCGGCCGGCGACGTGCTGGTGGTCGACGGCGACCCGGCGACCGACGTCCGCGTGCTCGGCGACCGCACCAACCTGCGCGCGGTCATCTCACGCGGCCGGCCCGTCGACCTCGACCGGCCGTGGCCCGAGCGCCGGCCGCTCCCGGGGGAGAAGGTCGGGATCTGGTCGGCCGAGCTGCTGACCCAGGAGGCGGCCCGCCGATGAGCCGCACGGTCGTGGTGAGCGGCGCGGGCGCGGGCGTCGGCGCCGCCATCGCGGCGACGCTCGCCGCCGAGGGCTGGTCCATCGGGGTGCTCGACCGCGACGGCGACACCGCGCGCGAGGCGGCCGGCGCGCTGGGGGAGCGGGCCGTGGCGCTGGTCGCCGACGCCGCCGACGAGCGTTCGGCGGAGGGCGCGCTCGACGCGTTCGCCGCCGCCACCGGCCGCCCCGCGCCCGACGGGCTGGTGGCCAACGCCGGCATCGTGCGGTTCGGGCCGCTGCTCGACCTGTCCGTGGACGATTGGCGGGCCGTGGTCGACGTGAACCTCACCGGCACCTTCCTGCTGGCCCGGGCCGCGGCGCGGCGCATGGCGGCCGCGGGGCAGGCCGGGGCGATCGTCGCCGTCACCTCGATGAACGGCGTGGCCGCCGGCCCGAACGCCGGGGCCTACGGCGCCACCAAGGCGGCGGTCGCCCTGCTCGTGCGGCAGATGGCCATCGAGTGGGGGCCGCTCGGCATCCGGGTCAACGCAGTCGCCCCCGGGCTCATCGATGCCGGCATGTCGGCGCCGATCTACGCCGACGACGACGTGCGCCGCGCTCGCACCGAGCGGGTTCCGCTCGGCCGGCTGGGCACCGGCGCCGACGTGGCCGACGTCGTCGCCTTCCTGCTCTCGGACCGGGCCGCCTACGTGACCGGCACCGAGGTCCTGGTCGACGGCGGCGTGACCGGCTCGATCATCGCCACCCTGCCCCGCCCGGCGGCGGTCGAGGGCCCCGAGCGGTGACCGGTCGGAACCTGGTGGTGGCGGGCGGACCCCTCCACGACTTCGCGGCGACGACCGACGGGCTCGTCGCCCTGGCCGCAGCCGAGGGGCTGGCCTCGACCCTCCCCACCGACCCGGCCGCGGCGCTCGACCTCCTCGTCGACGAGCGGTGGGACCTGCTCACCGTCGATGCCCTCCTCTGGACGATGCCGGCCGAGCGCCACGCTCCGCTGCGCGACGAGTGGCGCTTCGAGCTGGCCGACCGCCACGCCGACGCGCTCGTCGCCCACGTCGAGGGCGGCGGCGCCCTGCTCGCGCTCCACACCGCGCCGATCTGCTTCGACGGCGACCCCCGCTGGCGGAGGCTGCTCGGGGCGAGGTGGGACTGGGAGCGCTCCCACCACCCACCGCTCGGCCCGGTCGCCGTCCACCGCGCGGCCGCCGGTGCGGCGCATCCCATCACCGCCGCGACCGACGGCTTCGAGCTGGTCGACGAGGTCTACGCCGACCTCGACGTGGACGACGACGTCGAGCCGCTGCTCGTGAGCCCGGTGGGCGGCGTCGACCAGCCGGTGCTGTGGGCCCGCCGCGTCGGGCGGGGTCGGGTCGTGGTCGACCTGCTCGGCCACGACCGAGCGTCGATCGATCACCCCGACCACGCCGCCGTGCTGCGCCGCGCCCTGCGCTGGCTGGTCGCCCCCTCGTCCCCCGCCCCGGAGGCCCAGCCGTGACCGCACCGGTCGAGATCACCGTGTCCACCTACGAGCAGGCCCGCGACGCGTTCCGGCGCAAGGAGCTGCGCCAGGCCCTCTACGACGAGGGCGACGTGGTGATGGCCGACGTGCTCGTGAACCTCCACGGCGACGACCACCGGGCTCGGCGGCGCCTCGAGAACCGGTTGTTCCGCAAGGACACCCACGCCCGCTACGAGCAGGAGCTGTTCCCGCCGATCGTGGCCGCCACGCTCGCGCCGCACGTCGCCCGGGGGCGGGCCGAGCTGGTGGGGCTCAGCCACGAGCTGATGATGAACCTGGCGGCATCGACCGCCGGCGTGGACCGCCCGCTCGGCACCGAGGACGAGACCCGGCACCTCTACCGCTACCTCATGGTGTTCATCCAGGGCGCCACGCTCGCCCACCACACCGGCGACCGCGACGCCAAGCGGGCCGAGGTCGCCGCCGCCATGGCCGCGTTCGACGCGGAGTTCCTCGCGCCCTCGATCGCCCGGCGGCGCGCCCTCCTCGCCGAGGTGGAGGCCGGGGCGCGCGGCGAGGCCGACCTGCCCCGCGACGTGCTGACCACCTTGCTGCGCAACGAGGACGACCTGCACCTGCCCGACGACGTCGTGCTCCGAGAGATCTGCTTCTTCCTGCTCGCGGGCGCCCACACCAGCGCCACCGCCTTCGTGCGGACGTTGCACCAGGTGCTCGAGATGGAGGATGCCCGGCCCGACGACGTCGCCCGGGCGAGCACCGATCTCGGCTTCCTCCAGCGCTGCGTGCACGAGACGGTCCGCCTCCAGCCGTCGAGCCCGATCGCCCAGCGGTGGGCCCTGGCCGACATCGAGCTGGCCGGCGGCGTCGCCGTTCCCGAAGGCGCCCGGGTCACCATCGACCTGATGGCCGCCAACCGCGACCCCGCGGCGTTCGGCGACCACGCCGACGCGTTCGACCCGCACCGCGAGCTGCCCGCCGGGGTGGCGCCGTGGGGGCTCAGCTTCGGCCTCGGCATGCACGCCTGCATCGGCCAGGACCTGGCCGCCGGGATCGACCCGATGGGCCGGGGGCTCGACGCCGACCACCTGTACGGCCTGGTGCCCACCGCGGTGCGGGCCGTGCTCGATGCCGGGGCCCGGCGCATCGCGGACGACCCGCCGACCGTCGACCCCGAGTCCACCCGCGGCTACTGGGGCCGCTACCCGGTGGCGTTCCCGACGTGATCGACGTCCACGCCCACGTCGTGCTCGAGGAGCTGCTCGGCGCGGCCGGCGACCTCGGCCCCGAGCTCGACGAGGGCGACCCGGCGACCGGTCGGCTTCCCTGCTTCCGGGTCGGCGACTACCGGCTCGAGGGCGTGCGCTACCGGGGCACGCCCTTCATGGACGTCGACCTCCGCCTGCGGGCGATGGACGCGGCGGGCATCGACCTCCAGGTGCTCTCGCCCAACCCGCTCACCTACCTCGCCCGCATCGACGCCACCGTGGCCGCCGACGTGGCCCGCCGCCACAACGACGCCCTCGCCGCGGTCGTCGCCGCCCACCCCGACCGGCTCCTCGGCCTGGCCCAGGTGCCGGTGCAGGACCCGGTCGACGCCGCGGCCGAGGCTCGCCGGGCCGTCGGCGAGCTGGGGCTGGTGGGCGTCGCCATCGGCACCGACGTCGGCCGACCGCTCGACGCGCCGGAGCTCGACGTCCTCTACGGCTCGATGGTCGAGCTCGACCGGCCGCTGTTCGTGCACCCGGCGCCCGACGGCGTCGATGGCCCCCGGCGCGACGAGCGGCTGGCCCGGTTCGACGCCGACCTCTGGCTCGGGTTCGCCTACGAGGAGGCGCTGGCGGTGGCGACGCTCGTGGTGGGCGGCGTGCTCGACCGCCACCCGGCGCTCGACGTGTGCGTCTCCCACGGCGGCGGCGCCACCAGCTGGCTGGCCGAGCGCTTGGCCCATGCCACCGCCACCCGGCCGTGGGGGCCGGCCGCCCTGCGCGAGCCCGGCGCCCTCGACGCCCAGCTCCGACGGCTCTGGTGGGACGCCCACGTCGGCGGCCCTCGCGCCCTCGCCGCGCTGACCGCCACCGTCGGCACCGACCGACTCGTGGGCGGCACGAACTTCGCCGGCTGGGACCAGCACCTCGACCCCGGCGTCGGCGGCGCCGCCCTGGCCGCGACCCTCGACGCCAACGCCCGTCGACTGCTCCGCCTCGAGCCCTGATGCGTCCATCGGCCCAGCGTGCCGATGGTTAACACTGTAAAGTGCGCGGGTCCGGGATCGGCCCGGACCCGCGATGGAGGTGACCCATGTCCCTGCCCACGCTCCTGTCCGGGCACGTGGCGACGGCGGCCGACGACCAGCCCGACCTGGCCGGCAACCTCTTCCCGGTGGCCGACGAGCTCGACGTCGCCGACCTGGCGGTCACGGGCCACCTGCCCCCGGGCCTGCGCGGCGCCTTCGTCCGCAACGGTCCCAATCCGTTGTTCGATCCGCTCGGGCGGTACCACATGTTCGACGGCGACGGGATGCTCCACCGCATCGCCTTCGACGGCCGCCGGGCCACCTACCGCAACCGCTGGATCCGCTCTCGGGGCCTGCAGGCGGAGGTCGCCCTCGGGCGGGCCGTCTACCCGGGGCTGAGCAACGTGCTCGACTTCCCCGACCGCTCGCTCGTGGGCGACGCCGGCCCGGTGAAGAACCCGGCCAACACCCACATCGTCCGCCACGCGGATCGCTACCTCGCCCTCTGGGAGGGCGGACTGCCCACCGAGGTGACGGCCGAGCTCGAGACGGTCGGCGAGCACGACTTCGGCGGTCGCCTCCGCGGCGCCATGACCGCCCACCCGCGCCTCGACCCCCGGACGGGCGAGATGTTCGCCTTCGGCTACTCGGTGTTCGAGCCGATCCTGACGTACTTCGTGGTCGACGCCGCCGGCGAGCTCGTGCACCAGGTGCGCCTCGAGCTTCCGGCGCCGGTGATGATGCACGACTTCGTGATCACCGAGCACCACGCGGTCTTCCTCGACTCGCCGATCGTGTTCGACCTCTCCCTGCTCGGGAGCGGCTCGATGGTCGAGTGGCGCCCCGAGAACGGCACCCGCCTCGGGGTGATGCCCCGGCTCGGCGGCGCCGACGACATCCGCTGGTTCGAGATCGATCCCGGTCACGTGCAGCACTTCTGGAACGGCTGGGCCGAGGGCGACCGCATCGAGCTGAGCGGCACGCGCTTCGACCACCCCGAGTTCGGCCTGTCCGAGGCCGAGCGCGACCCGCGTCCCGCCCTGCCGACCCGGTTCTGGATCGACCTGGCCGCCGGGGAGGCCGGGTGGGAGCAGCTCGACGACCTGGGTGGCGACTTCGCCCGGATCGACGACGAGCGCACCGGCGTGCGCACCCGCTTCCACTACCTGTCGTCGGTGCTCGGCGAGGGCCGGACGATGGGGGACTTCGACACGATCGTCCGCTACGACGACGCCACCGGCGAGCGCCAGCTGTGGACCGCCGGCCCCACCGGCCACGTGGGCGAGAGCGTGTTCGCCCCCGACGCGGATGGCACCGCCGAGGACGACGGCTGGCTGATCAACGCCGTGTACGACGACGCCACCGGCCAGACCGACGTGTGCGTGCTCGACGCCCGCGACGTCGCGGCCGGGCCCGTCGCCCGGGTCCACCTCCCCCGGCGCATGCCCTTCGGCTTCCACGCCAACTGGTTCGCCGCCTCCTGATCGGCCCTCGGGGCCGGCGGTCGACGCGCGCCGGCTCAGGCGGTGGCCGGCACCGGCGGGTCGGCGCCCGCTCGTCGTCGCCGGGCGGCGCGCACCTGCCCGGCCACGAGGTGCACCCCCGGGAGGTCGAGGACCGTCGCCCGCCAGTCGACGCGCTCGGGGGCCACGGGGGAGCACACCAGCAGGAGGCCCACCAGCACGATGTTGGCGGGGAACAGGATCCCCATCGCCGCCTGGGTGCCGAGGTGGAAGAGGATCAGCCCGAACCCCCACAGCCGGTGGAGGCGGGGGCGCAGCACCACCAGCAGCGAGGTGGCCTCCAGGTACATGGTCCCGTTGAACAGCAGCCAGCCGACCACCGGCGTGGAGGCGAGGAGGTCCCCCACCACCGTGTCGCGCCCGCTGCTCAGCAGGTTGCGGGCGATGAGCAGCGAGAAGCCGTCGAGCTCGAACGCGCTGACCTCGGGGCGGAACAGGGCGAGCGTCGCGTGCCACACCTTCCACACGCCGGTGAGCGTGTAGAAGAACAGGACGCAGAGCTGGGCGAGGCGGATCACCTGCACGAACAGCTGGCGGTCGTCGGCGGTGGCGTCGGAGCGCCAGGCCCGGTGGCGACCCGGCAGCAGGATGAAGAAGGCGCTCACCCACAGCCACGAGTGGTAGGCGTGGTTGATCTTGCCGAACCCGTAGTCGACGGCGAGGAACTGGAGGAGGCCGAACGAGTAGGCGATGCGGGCGATCCGCACGTGGGGGAACGCCATGGCCGCGAGGGCGCCCAAGCCGTAGATCGCCAGGATCGCTGTGATCCCGCGCTGCGTGCCGGGGTAGTCGATCCACTCCGCCGGCCAGAGGGGGTCGACGGAGGTCGAGGTGCGCAGCCCCGGCCAGTCGCGCATGGCCTGGGCCACCCAGAGCACGCTCACCACGTAGTAGGCGCGCACGATCATCACCGAGCGCAGGTGCACGCGCGCCGAGTGGGCGTCGGCGTCGGCGGGATCGACCGGTGGGGCGCTCCACAGGTAGCGCCGGACCAGGACGGTGAGCCGCATCAGCGCTTCTCGCCCTGCTCGATCACCGTCTCCTCGAGGAAGCAGTCGCACGTGCGACGGTCGAGGATGTCGAAGGTGCGCCGCACCACCTCGTACTCGGCGGAGTCGACCTCCTCGAGCCACCGCTCCTCCAGGGCGGCCTCGAAGCCGTCGGCGGCCGCGTCGTCGCCCCGATCGATGGCGCCGCCGAGCTGCTGGATGAGCCGGTAGGCGCCCGGGTTCTGGTACATCCGCGGCAGCTCCGTTCGGGCCTGCTCGAAGTAGACGGGCTCGAGCAGGTCGCGGCCGTCGATGGACGTGAACCGCACGCTGTAGTCGGTGAAGGTGCGATCGGGGATCTCCGAGAACAGCGACCAGTTGAAGACCGGGTACGCCTCCTCGTTGTTCTCGGGGCCGTGCCACGCGAGGACCGCGAGGTAGGAGAGCACGAACGCGAGGCCCAAGGCCACCAACCGGTCTGTCCGATCCACGCCGCCCCCCTCCTTCCGTGACCGATGGCACCGTACCCGCTGGTTCCTCCGTCGATGCGCGGGACGGGCGGGCGCGGCGACGGCGGCGCGCGGTACCCTCGTGGCTGGCGATGGGGCTCGCCCGAACCGCCGGTCCGACCCGGCTGATGGCTCCTGCACAACGCAGCGCACCGCACGTGCAGGAGCAGACCCGTGACCCCATCGAGCCCCACCGACGCCACCCGATCGGCCGCCTCGCCCGCCGCTCGGCTCCGGCGCACCCTCCGCTGGATCGGCCTCGGCGCCGTCACCGGCGTGCTGGCCGGGCTCTCCTCCGCCGGCTTCCTCGTCACCCTCGAGAAGGTCACCGAGCTGCGCGTCGCGCACCCGTGGCTGCTGTGGCTCCTCCCCGTGGGCGGGTTCGCCGTGGGTCTGGCCTACCAGCGCCTGGCCGGGCGGGCGTCGGGTGGCAACGCCCTCATCCTCGACGAGATCCACCAGCCGTCCGCCTGGATCCCTCGGCGCATGGCGCCCCTCGTGTACCTCGGCACCGAGATCACCCACCTCTTCGGTGGGTCCGCCGGGCGGGAGGGCACGGCGCTGCAGATGTCGGGCAGCCTCACCGACGCCGTCTCCCGGCGCCTGCACCTCGACCAGGAGGACCGGCGGACCATGCTCGTCGCGGCCCTCGGCGGCGGCTTCGGCGCGGTGTTCGGCGTGCCGCTGGCCGGCATCGCCTTCGGCATCGAGGTGCAGTCCGTCCGCCACCTGCGGACGCGGGCCCTGCTGCCCTCGGTGGTCGCCGCGCTCGTCGGCGACCGGGTGGTGCGCCTCCTCGGCGTGCACCACACGGCCACGCCGCAGCTCGAGCGCATCGACTGGTCGTTGCCCCTCGTCGCCAAGGTGGCCCTGGCGGGCGTCGCCTTCGGCCTCACCGCCCACGCCTTCGTGCTGGCCACCCACGGGGTGAAGGGCGCCCTCGCCGCCCGGGTCGGCTGGTCGCCGCTGCGCCCGGCGGTGGGCGGCGTGGCGGTGATCCTCCTCACCGGCGCGGTGGGCACCCACGACTACCTCGGCCTGTCGATCCCGCTGATCGAGTCGTCGCTCGCGGGGGGCGCTGGCGTCGTCGGCGCCGCCTTCGCCCTGAAGCTCCTGTTCACCGCCGTCACGCTCGGCTCGGGGTTCCAGGGCGGCGAGGTCACGCCGCTCTTCGTGATCGGCGCCACCCTCGGCGTCACCCTGGGCCGGGCCCTCGGCGTGCCCGTCGAACTGCTCGCCGCGGTGGGGTTCGTCGGGGTGTTCGCCGGCGCGGCCAACGTGCCCGTGGCGTGCACGGTCATGGGCGCCGAGCTGTTCGGCGTCCACGGCGTGCCGCTGTTCGCCGTGGCGTGCGCGGCGTCGTGGGCGGTCTCGCACCCGCACGGGATCTACGGCGCGCGCCCCGAGGGCGATGGCACCATGGCGGCGTGAGCCTGCGCGTGGTCCAGTGGGCGACCGGCAACGTCGGTCGCAACGCCGTCGAGGGCATCGTCGCCCACCCCGACCTGGAGCTGGCGGGGGCGTACGTCTACGACCCGACCAAGGCCGGGCGCGACGTGGGCGAGCTCTGCGGGATCGCGCCGCTCGGGGTGGCGGCCACGGGCGACGTCGACGAGGTGCTCGCCATCGATGCCGACTGCGTGCTGTACGCACCGATGCTGCCGAGCCCGGCCGAGGTGCTGCGCATCGTTCGGGCCGGGCGCAACGTCGTGACCCCCACCGGGTGGTTCTTCCCGCCTCGGACCGCCGACATCGCCGAGCTCGAGGGCGCCTGCCGGCAGGCCGGGGTCAGCGTGCACGGCACCGGCATCAACCCGGGCGGCATCACCGAGCAGATCCCGGTGCTCCTCTCGGGCTTCTGCCGCGACATCCGCCACGTGCGGGCCGAGGAGTTCTCCGACCTGCGCACCTACGCGTCGGAGTTCGTGGTGCGCGAGATCATGCTGTTCGGCAAGGCGCCGGAGGAGGCGGCGGCCAGCCCGATGCTCGGGCTGCTGGGCGACGGCTTCGGCCAGTCGATCGACCTCGTCGCCCACGCGCTCGGCTGGACGCTCGACGCCGACAAGCCGGCCACCATCGAGACGGCCGTCGCCACCCGTCCGATCGACACCCCCGTCGGCGTGCTCGACGCCGGCACGGTGGCCGCCCAGCGCATGACCTGGCAGGGGACCGTCGGGGGCGAACCGGTGGTCACCGTGCGCGTCAACTGGCTCATGGGCACCGACCACCTCGAGCCCGCCTGGACCTTCGGCCCCGAGGGCGAGCGCTTCGAGGTCGCGTTCGACGCCGTGCCACCGGTGACCGCCAGCTTCCACGGGCTGCACCCGGCATCGCTCGACGACGACCTCGACCGCAACCCGGGGATCATCGCCACGGCGATGCACGCGGTGAACTCGATCCCCGCCGTGGTGGCCGCCGAGCCGGGCATCCGGACCTACCTCGACCTGCCGATGATGCCGGGGCGGGCGGC
>JAGQSL010000427.1 GCA_020439525.1 Acidimicrobiales bacterium
GCCGTCGCCGTCGATGGCCCACACCGTGCGGTCGGGGCGGCCGGCCTTGGCCCCGATGGCGGCCGGGACCGAGAAGCCCATGGTCCCCAGGCCACCGGAGTTGATCCAGGTGTAGGGGTGGCGGAACCGCCAGTACTGGCTGGTCCACATCTGGTGCTGGCCGACACCGCTGGCCACGATCGTGTCCTCGGGCGAGGCGTCGCGCAGCGCTTCGAGCACCTGCTGGGGCTTGAGGGCCTCGCCCTCGGTCCAGGGCTCGTAGGCGAGCGGGTACTGCTCCTGCCAGCCCGACAGGGTCGAGCGCCACGGCGTGATGTCGGGCTTGGTGGCACCGGCCGCCAGCTGCTTGCGGGCCTCCTCGACGAGGCCCTCGATCACGAGCCGGGCGTCGCCGACGATCGGCACGTCGGGGCGCCGGACCTTGCCGAGCTCGGCCGGGTCGATGTCGGCGTGGATGATCTTGGCGTCGGGGGCGAAGCTGGCGACCTTGCCGGTGACCCGATCGTCGAAGCGAGATCCGAGGGCGATCAGCAGATCGGACTGCTGCATCGACATGATCGCCGTGTAGTTGCCGTGCATGCCCGGCATCCCGAGGCAGAGCGGATGGTCGTCGGGGAACGCGCCCCGCGCCATGAGCGTGGTGACCACCGGGATCTCGAGCAGCTCGGCCAGCTCGCGCAGCGCCTCGGCGGCGCGAGCCTTCAAGATGCCGCCGCCGGCGTAGATGACCGGCTTCTCGGCGGCGAGCATCAGCTCCACCGCCTCCTTGATCTTCTTCGGGTGGCCGTGGGTGGTGGGCTTGTAGCCCGGCAGCGAGGCCGAGACCTCCTCGTCGGTGGGCCAGGTCCACTCCATCGCCGAGCGGGGGTTCTGCGGATCGACGATGTCCTTGGGGATGTCGACGAGCACCGGGCCGGGGCGACCGGTGGTGGCGATGTGGAACGCCTGGCGGATCGCCATCGGGATGTCCTGCGCCTCGGTGACGAGGAAGTTGTGCTTGGTGACTGACTGGGTGATCCCCGTGATGTCGGCCTCCTGGAAGGCGTCGGTGCCGATGGCCGCGGTGGGGACCTGGCCGGTGATGCACACCATGGGCACCGAGTCCATGTACGCGTCGGCGAGCGGCGTGACGATGTTCGTGGCCCCCGGCCCGCTGGTCACCATGGCGACGCCCGGCTTGCCCGTCGCGTGGGCGTAGCCCTCGGCCATGTGCCCGGCCCCCTGCTCGTGGCGGACGAGCACGTGGCGGATGGGCGAGTCGATGATCGGGTCGTACACCGGGAGGATGGCCCCGCCGGGCAGGCCGAAGATGACCTCGACCCCTTCCATCTCCAGGCTCTTGATGAGCGCCTGGCCTCCGTTGAGCTTCATGGCGTTCCCTTGCGATTCGGTGCGTTCGTGCAGGTGGGCGGGTGGGCGGTGCCTGCGCCCCTGCAGTCTTGCCGGTCCCGCATCGGGCCCCGAAAACTGCGACGACCTCCCGGTGGGGAGGTCGAGGGGCGCACGCGGACGATGGAGACGGCGTGCGCTACGTGAGTACCACGAGGAGGCGGGCGGCGGTCTGCATCACCGGGAGAGTGTGACGGATCGAGGTCGACATCGCAACCCCGATCGGCGAGCGGCACCCGATCGTGAGCGGTTCAGTCGATCAGGCCGCGGGGGACGACCCACTCGCTGGCCTGGCCGGTGACCTCGGCGATCAGATCGACGTCCGTGTCGTGGTGCACGACGGGCACCCCCGCGGCCTCCGCCCCGGCGGCGATGAGCAGATCGGCCATCGACGCGGCCCGGTGCCGCCCTCGCGCGGCCAGGCGCGCCTGGACGTCGAGGGCGCGGTCGAAGACAGCCTGGTGCATCCGCACCTGCGGGAACGCCTCGAGCGCCCGCTGGAAGGTCGTTGGCGAGGCGGTTGCAGGCCGACGTGTCGAGGACCCTCCCGGTCAACGAGACGCGCGGTCCATCAGGGCCCGCTCCTCCGCCGTGAACGGGTTGGCCTTCAGCCACTCGAGCGCCTGGCGGCGTTCGGCGCGCCCGACGACCTCCCGGAGCGCGCCCTCGACCATCGCGGTCAGCGATGCGGTGCCGAGCAGCGCGGCCGCACGGTCCGCCAGGTCCCGGTCGATGTCGATCGTCCTCTTCGCCATGCCCCAAAGGCATAGCTCCGAGGCGATCCACTCCCCTTCCAGAAACATGGAAGGGATGGAGATGGCACGAAGGCTTGAGGCCCGGCCGCCGCCCCTCCTCGGGACGGGGTCAGCCGAGGCGGCTGAGGTCGCGCGCCGCGCCCTGGCTGGCGCTCATGGCCAGCGCGGCGTACGCCCGGAGCGCCTGGCTCACCGGACGGTCGCGGTCGACGGGCTGCCACGGGCGCTCGGAGGCCTCCATCTTCTGGCGGCGCTCGGCGAGCACCGCGTCGTCGACCTCGAGGCGGATCGACCGGCCGTGGACATCAATCGAGATCTCGTCGCCCTCCTCCACCAGGCCGATGAGCCCGCCGGTGGCGGCCTCGGGCGAGACGTGGCCGATCGACAGCCCCGACGAGCCGCCGGAGAAGCGACCATCGG
>JAGQSL010000428.1:0-1347 GCA_020439525.1 Acidimicrobiales bacterium
GCAGCTCGAACCACACCGTGTGGTACGAGTCGATGGTGGGCTTGGTGAACCAGTCGCGGTCGCCCTCGGTGACCCGCTCGAGTGCACCGCGCAGCCGCTGGGAGTAGCTCGCGAACCGGGCGAGGTGGCCGCGGAGATCGGCCAGCACCGGCCGGACCCGCACGTGCAGGTCGACCAACCGGTCCACGACGGCTCCGTCGTAGTCGGCGTCGCCGTGGTCGTTGACCTCGTCGCCACGCATCTGCCAGTCGGTGCAGACCGAGAGCAGATCGGGGTTGAGGGCGACGAAGCGCTCGTAGTCGCCCCGGACGGCCTCGCGCGCGCCGGCCGCATCGAGCTCCTCGGCGAGCCGCCGTTCCCCCTCACGCCGTCCGTCGGCCGTGAGGGACCACCCGGTGACGTGGCCTTCGACGCGTCGCACGAGCCCGGCCTCGGCGAAGGTGGCCAGCGCCGACGCCGCCTCGCGCTCGGGGAGCCCGATCGCCGCGGCGAGCACGTCGGTGTCGGGAAAGGCCTTCAGGCGCAGGCCGTGCAGGACGAGCGTGTCGGGCGACGAGGGGTACGGTCCGCCCGGCGCAGGGTGCGGGGCGGTCGTGGACATCGGGGCGATGGTACCCGCCGCCTGCCCCGGGGTCGCGTCCAGATCCAGGGGGCGACCGGGCCGGAGCACGGCGGGTGAGGAGGTGAGGTTCCCGCGGCCGGCGGCGGAGCCGCCCGAAGCGATGGTCAGGAGGCGGTCTTCAGCTCTTCGTCCGACAGGGCGAAGGCCTCGTACTCGTCGCCGGTGTCGGTGAGGTGCTCGAACTGGATCACGCCGAGCTCCTCGAACTTGTGGCGCAGCCAGCCGTCGTTGGCGTCGAGCAGGCCCAGCTTCTTGCAGTTGGGGACGATCTTGGAGAACAGCAGCTGCTGGAACGGGTCCTGGTTCTTGTCGCCCACCTGCAGGATCGGGATGACCACCTTCGGGTCGACGCCCATGTGCTCCCACACGTCCTGCTGGAGCAGGCGGTCGCGCATGCGCACCGCCGCCTCGAAGGCGAACTCCTGGCGCTCGAGCAGCTCGCGCTCGGAGAGCTCTGCGTAGTGCTCCTTCAGCGACAGCACGCCGAACGCCACGTGGCGAGCCTCGTCGCTCATCACGTAGCGCAGCAGCTGCTTCAGCAGCGGGTCCTTGGTGGTGTGCATGGCCATGCCGAAGGCCGCGAGGGCCAGGCCCTCCACCATCACCTGCATGCCGAGGTAGGTCATGTCCCAACGGGAGTCGGCGATGATGTCGTCGAGCAGCAGCCCGAGGTGGGCGTTGATCGGGTAGTGCCGGTCGAAGCGGGTGTCGAGGTACTTGGCGAA
>JAGQSL010000428.1:1454-2030 GCA_020439525.1 Acidimicrobiales bacterium
CCTGCTCACCGTGCATGAACTGGCTCAGGCTCCAGCTCTGCATCTCCATGCCGAAGCGGATCCACTGCTCTCGACCCCAGTGCTCGAGGCCGGTGCCGGTGAGGTCGACGCCCTTGCGCGCGAACTCGGCGGCGCGCACCTCGACCATCCCCGCGGCCTGCTCCTCGCGATCGAACTCGATGGTCCAGTCGAGGTCGACCTCGCCGTTCCACTGCGCGTGCTTGGCCTTCTCGTAGAGCGTCTCGAGCTGGGGGCGGGCGCCCTTGCGGTAGTCCCACGTGAAGATGGCGTCGGCGTGGTCGCGCACGGCGTGGATCGCCTCGTCGGCGTCGGCCCGGCTCACGGCCAAGATGGCGTCGAGGTCGTCGACGCCCTCGCGACCCAGGATCTCCTCGTCGGTGGCCATGGTCAGTCCCCCTGGTGGTCGGGTTCGGCGCCCGCGCTGCGGGCGAAGGCGGTCGGATCGCCGACGGCGGCCACGAGCCGGCCGATCAGCTGCTCCCAGTCCTCGGGGGCCGGGAGCGGAGCATCGATGGCCTCGAGCAGCAAGAAGCCGAGCCCGACGGCGTGGCAGAA
>JAGQSL010000429.1 GCA_020439525.1 Acidimicrobiales bacterium
GAGGCCACCACCGAGGGCGACAACCGGGCGGCGGGCGGCAACGCCACCGCCGCCGGCCGCCTCGTGAACGCCATCCCCTGGCTGCTCGACGCCGGCCCGGGGATCTACGACGCCCTCGACGTCCCGCTCTCGCCCGGCGTCGGCAAGCTCGGAGGCACCCGATGAAGATCGAACCCGCCGGCCTCGAGGTGCCCGACGGCACCCACCCGATCATGTACGTGTGGGGCGAGCTGGTGCCCGGCATCGGCCCCGCTGCGGCGCGCTTCTCGCAGGCGGTGTACGAGGACACCACGCTCGGCCTGCGCGAGTTCGAGGCGGCCCGGCTGCGCATCGCCCAGATCAACGGCTGCCTGTTCTGCCAGGACTGGCGCACCGAGCGCGACGGCGAGACCGTGGAGGACGGCTTCGACGCCGCCGTGGAGGCGTGGCGCACCACCGACGCCTTCGACGACCGGACCCGCCTGGCCGCGGAGTACGCCGAGCGCTTCGCCCTCGACCACCACGGCATCGACCGCGACCTGTGGGACCGCCTCCTCGCCCACTACACGCACGCCGAGCTGGTGGAGCTGTCGATGTGCCTGGGCAGCTGGATCGCCTTCGGCCGCCTCAACCACGTGTTCGGGCTCGACTCGGCCTGCACCCTGCCGCCGCGCTGAGGCGCCCGGCCCGCCGGATCAGGGGTCGGTGACCGTGACCACCACCGGCTCGACGGCGGCCTCGGCAGCGGCCGGCCCGACGACGAAGGCCCGGTAGTCGCCGGCGGGCATCGGCGGAGGTGACCCGTCCGGGAGGCACTCGGCGATGCCGAGGACCTGCGACGGGTTCGTGGTGCAGGTGGTGCGAGCCGTCGTGACGGTCACCTCGTAGCTGCTCGTCTCGGGCGGCAGCGCGAACGCGCTGGCACACAGGGGGTGGACGATCTCCTGCTCGTAGGCGGGGCCGCGCAGGCCCACCGCGTACGGCGGCCCGCAGATGGTGGCGTCGACCGGCGCCCCCGAGTTGTTGCTGACCACGACGCGGCCCGGCACGCTGCTCCCGGCGGCGACGGTGGTGGCGTCGAGCTCGACGTCGATGAGGATCGCCGCTCGGCGGTCCCGGTCGAGGGCGATCTCGGCGTCGGGCGGTCCGGCCGGGTCGCCGTCGAGCTGCCGGCCGTCACCATCGAGGTCGTCGGCCGCCACCTGCACCGAGAACCGATCGCCCGCCGAGGCCCAGTCGATGGCCACCACGTACTGCTTCGGCGCGAGCGGTTGGGTGCAGACGTCCACCGTCTCCACGAACCGCGGCACCAACGCAGGAGGCCGACCCTCGCGCTCGATGCGGCGGAAGCCCCGCAGCTCCGGCGCACAGTTGTCGTCGGGGATGGCGATCGACACCACGACGCTGGCGCTGAGGTCCACCTCGGGCTCGGCCGGGATCGACGATCGGGTGGGGTCGAGGTACCGGACGCTCGTCCACAGGTCGTCCAGCTGGGCCTGGTCGCGCGCCGCCCGCAGGAAGGGCTCGCCCGGATCCCAGTCGTCGGTCGCACCCGGCGGCGGCACCGCGCTGCCAAGGTGGAGCAGCTCGAAGTCGACGTCGCTCGCCGGCGTGGAGGTCGTGGTCGGCGCCGGCGGCCGGTCGGCCCGAAGCGGCTCGCCGCCGTCGTCGGTGCGCACGACGATCGCGGCCACGCCGGCGGCCAGCACCAGCACGGCCGCCACCGCCCACCCCCAGCGGCGGCCGGCGCCCGAACCCGCCGACCGCGCCGAGGCCAGCGGCGCCACCTCGTCGGCGGTGACGGGCTCCCCCGCGCCCTCCGGTGCGGCCACGTCGGCCCACGCCCGCAGCTGGTCCTCGATCTCAGCCATCTCGTTCCACTCCCAGCTCGGCGCGCAGCAGGGCGAGCGCGCGCTCGACGTGCGTGGCCACCGACGACCTCGACAGCTCGAGGGCGTCGGCCACCTCTTGGTGGGTCCAGCCGCAGCCGTGCACGAGCACGACCGCCGTGCGCTGGCGGGAGGTGAGCCGCCCGAGCGCCGGCACCAGCGCCGGCTCGAACCCCGGGGCGTCCGCGGGAACCGGCGGCGGGGCGAAGCGCTCGGGCCGCCACCGGGTGCGGCTCTGGCCGACGCGGTAGAGGTAGCCGGCCGGGTTCGCCATGGCCTGCACCTCGTCCCAGTGCTCCCACGCCCACGCCAGGGCCTCGGCCGTCGCCTCCCGACCGCCCTCGGCACCGCGCAGCAAGGTGAACGCCCGGCGCAGCCGAGGCTCGACCTCCTCCACGAACGCCGAGAACGCCGTGCCGGCGTCGGCGGCGGTGCTCACTCCCATGACCCTAGAGAGCGAGCCACCCGCCGGTTGTGCGACGCGCTCGGCCAGATGCGTCGGCGATCAGGTGGCGTCGGCGCCGAGGAAGCCCTGGAACCAGCGGCCCGAGTCCTTCACCGTGCGCGCCTGGGTGTCGAAGTCGACGTGGACGAGCCCGAACCGGGGGTCGTAGCCCTCGGCCCACTCGAAGTTGTCCATCAGCGACCAGCAGAAGTACCCGTGGACGGGGATCCCGTCGCCGAGGGCCCGCCGCACCTCGGCCAGGTGGTCGCGGTAGAACGCGATGCGCCGGTCGTCGTGGACCCGACCCTCCACCAGGTGGTCGGGGAAGGCGGCGCCGTTCTCGGTGACGATCAGCGTCGGGATCCGGCCGTAGGCGTGCCAGCGCTCGAGCGACTCGTAGAGCCCGTCGGGCTGCACCTCCCAGCCCATGGCGGTGATCTCGTAGCGCCGGAAGTCCTTGCGGGGCAGGGGGATGCCGCGCAGCTTGGGGACGGGCCACGAGAGCACCCGCTGCCGCTGGTAGTACTGCACGCCCACGAAGTCCCAGTCGACGCGGACGTCCTCGTCGTCGCCGGCCTTGCGGTAGCGGTCGATCCCGGCGATCAGCGGCGCGTCGTCCACCGGGTAGCCGAGGCCGAGGTTGGGCTCCCAGAAGATGCGGTTGGCGATCACGTCGAGGCTGGCGCGCGCCCGGCGGTCGCGCTCGGTGTCGCCTGCGGTGGTCATCGGGGTGACGATGTGGGTGGTGCCCACGTTGGCGTCGGCCACCGTGGCCCGCAGCACCCGGGCGCCCACGGCCTGGGCCAGGTTCACGTGGTGGGTGCCGGCCAGGTACGTGCGCAGCGAGCGGACGCCGGGCGCGTGGTAGCCGAGCAGGTGGCCCACCACGAGGAACGAGCACGGCTCGTTGAACACCATCCAGTCGCGCACCCGATCGCCGAGGCGCTCGGCCACCACCTGCACGTACTCCTCGAACCAGCCGACGATCGACCGGTTCGCCCAGCCCCCGCGGTCCTGGAGGGCCTGGGGCAGGTCCCAGTGGTAGAGCGTCGGCCACGGCTGCACGCCGCGCTCGAGGCAGGCGTCGACCACCCGGTCGTAGAAGTCGAGGCCCGCCGGGTTCACCCGGCCCACGCCGTCGGGCAGGACGCGAGGCCACGAGATCGAGAAGCGCTGGGCGTCGAAGCCGAGCTCGCGCACGAGGTCGGTGTCGGTCTCGTAGCGGTGGTAGAAGTCGCACGCCACGTCGCCGGTGGCACCGCCGCGGATGCGACCGCCCCCGTGGGCGAACGCGTCCCAGATCGACGGGCCCTTGCCGTCGGCGTCCCACGCCCCCTCCACCTGGTAGCTGGCGTGGGCCACGCCCCAGGTGAACTCGTCGCCGAAGTCGCCGCGCTGCAGGTCGGTCATGGCGGCCATGTTGGCCGGGTGCGGGCCCCTACGGCACCTTCGAGTCGTACTCGGCGCTGGCGATCAGGTCGCCCGCCACGTCGGCGGTCGACTTGATGGCGGTCAGCTCGAGGTCGCCCACCAGCGCGTTGAACTCGGCCGTGGAGGGCGAGCGCCGCAGGTTGAGGATGTAGATGACCGAGACGTCGACCTCGGCCACCTGCTTGCGCTTGTACTCCGACGACTCGGAGAAGCCGGTCATGACCGATCCTCGCGACGCGGTGCGCTTGTCGAGCTTGCCCGTCCAGTAGTTGATGCCCCCGGCGTCGCCGGTGCGGCCCAGCACGTTCTGGTACACGAGCTCCACGAACGCCCGGTTCGAGAGCGACCCGTACTTGTTCTTGAACTCCGACGAGTTGGCGAAGTTGTCGGAGATCCAGTTGAGCTTGCGCCCGTGGGTGCGCCGCTGGCGGATCCAGAACTCGAGGCCGCCCTTGTCGGGGATGCGGAGGAAGTAGGCGCGGTAGAGCCGGGTGACCGGGTCCACGTTGTTCACGTGGTCGCTCGACCGGCGCAGCTCGGCCACCAGCCCGCCCGGGGTCAGCGAGCCGGCGCTCAACCGGTTCACGTAGCCCGTGCGCTGCGACGAGGTGGGTGCCTTGCCGATCATGTCGGTGTAGATCCGATCGACCATGGCGCTCCACGAGCCGAACGGGGCCCACGGGCTGGCCGGGCAGGCGGCGAGCCCGCTGATCGCGGCTGGCGCCTGGAGGCGGCCGCCGCCGACCGCGTCCTTCGGGAACGACCCGATGGGCACGCCGCTCGCCCGCTGGGCGGCGAGGATCTGGGCGGGCGTGCGGCACGGCCGGTACTGCTTCTGCAGGGCGGCCACGCCCGCCGCGTGGGGGGCGGCCTGCGAGGTGCCGTAGAACCGCCACGTGCTCCCGCTGAACGAGCCGAAGAAGGAGTTGGCACCGCCGTCGGTGGCGGTGATGTCGATGGTGTCGGCGGCGCAGTTGCCGAGGGCGGTGACCGGCGTGGTGCCGTTGACGGGCAGCCAGCAGTAGTTGGCCGGGCCGCGCGACGAGTACGTCTCGGGGGCGGTGTTCGAGTTGTAGGGCAGGGCGGCGATGGAGCCGGCCTTCGGCGTCATGTTGTGGCCGAAGGAGGTGGGGCCGATGACGTCGGTGCCCGACGTGACGGTGCGCTCCGCCGCCGTCACGCCGGCGCTGCGGTTCGACACCACGCGGAACCGGGGCGAGCGCGCCGTCGAGCCGAACCGGCCGACCACGACGTTGTAGGTCCGCGTGCTGCCGGTGTTGTTCGTGTAGCTGACCGCCTCGAACGTGTTGTCGGTGACGCCGGGGTTGTCGTTGTTGGAGACGGCCACGACCGACCCGGTGACGCTGTCGACCAGGAACAGGTCGAGGTCCGTGGTCACGCCGTAGAGGGGCTCGCTGTAGCCGAGGAGGAACCGGAGCGAGCCGCCGTTCGACACGGTGAAGCCGTTGCCGTTGTCGGTGCCGGGGCCGGGGTTGAAGTCGTGGCAGTCGACCTCGCCGGCGAAGGCGGCCACCGAGCTCGGGCACGGCGTGCCCCGGTAGGCCGCGGCCTCGTAGGAGCCGACGTCGCTGGCCCCGATGCGGAGGTTCGAGTTGGCCGCCGAGGAGAAGTACACGACGCCCTGGGCGGTCACGTCGTCGACGGCCCGGGCGATCACGCCGTCCTGGTACATCGCCTCGTTGAAGTAGGTGATGTCGTCGACGATCACCTTGGCGCCCGCCGCGGCCAGGTTCCGGATCTGGTTGGCGAAGTCGACGTCGCCGTTGAAGGCGGTGGCGAAGCGGATGGTGGCGCCGGGGGCCACGTCGTGCACGGCCTGGGCCATGGCCCGGCCCTCGTCGGAGGCGTCGGCATCGATCCACTCCGCCTGCACCTGCACGGGCGTCGTCCGGCCGCACGGGTTGCCGGGGCCGGGCAGCTCGCCGTTCGACACGTCCGCGGCGGCGCCCCCGAGGCTGTTGTAGGAGTCCGACAGCACGCCGACCATCACGCCGGTGCCGTCGACGCCGTAGGTGGAGCGGGCGCTCGCGGCGGCCAGCTGGGTGTCGGCCTCGGAGATGATCCGCGATCCGCAGGAGGCGTTGGTGATGGGCCCGACCTCTTGCAGCGCGGCGCGCAGGCCCACGCGATCGGTGGTGCGGTGCACGATCGGCTCGAACTGCTCGACCACGCCGGTGACGCCGGCGATGGAGGCGAGGGCCTGGAGCTGGCCGGGGTCGGCGGCCACGGTGATGAGCCCGAGCGAGGCGTCGCTGGCGATCACCTCGCCGCCGGCCCG
>JAGQSL010000430.1 GCA_020439525.1 Acidimicrobiales bacterium
GGCCTCGACTACGTGAACTACCTGATGCCCGGGATCTTCGGCCAGACCGTCGTGTTCGGCGCCACGGCCACGGCCATCGGGCTGGCCGAGGACCTGGGCGGCGGCATCATCGAGCGCTTCCGCTCGCTGCCGATGGTCCGCATGTCCGTCCTCGCCGGGCGCACCGGCGCCGACCTGGTCCGCAACACCGGCGTGGTGATCGTGATGTTCGTCGTCGGCATCGCCGTCGGCTTCCGCCCGTACTCGGTGGGCGGCGTGATCGCCGGTGCCCTGATCGTGCTGGCCTTCGCGTTCTCGCTGTCGTGGGTGATGGCGCTGGTGGGCCTGAAGGTGGCCAACGCCGAAGCCGCCCAAGCGGTGGCCTTCCCGCTCATGTTCCCGCTGACCTTCGCCTCGTCGGCGTTCGTGCCGGTGAACACCATGCCGGGCTGGCTCCAGGCGTTCGCCGCCCACCAGCCCGTCACCGTCGTCGTCAACGCCAGCCGAGGCCTGATGCTCGGGCCCGAGGCGGCGGCGAAGCTCGAGCAGTTCGGCACCTTCACCACCTCCACCGGCAGCTACGTGCTCCAGTCGATCGGCTGGATCGTGCTGATCCTGGCGGTGTTCGTGCCGCTGTCGGTGCGGCAGTTCAACCGCACCTGAGCCGGGCCCGCACCGCTGCCGTAGGGTGCGGCCGCCGAGCGAGGAGGTGGCCGTGGATCCCCAGCAGCTCGTGGCCGTCCACGAGATCGAGCAGCTGAAGGCCCGCTACTTCCGCCTGCTCGACACCAAGGCGTGGGACGAGTGGGGCGAGGTCTTCACGGTCGACGCCCGCATGGAGATCCCCGAGTCCGACACCGTCCTCGACGGGCGCACCGAGATCGTGGCGCGGGTGTCGTCGATCATCGGGCCCGCTTCCACGGTCCACCACGGCCACACCCCCGAGATCGAGGTGCTCGGTCCCGACGACGCGCGGGGGATCTGGGCCATGGCCGACCTGGTGACGTGGACCTCGGCGAGCGGCGAGCCCCGCGGGTTCCAGGGCTACGGTCACTACCACGAGACCTACCGCCGCGAGGGCGGGGCGTGGCGCATCGCCACCACCCGCCTCGAGCGGCTCCGCAAGGACCGCTGCTGAGCGGTCGGCGACGGCGGCCGCTCGCCGGCGTCAGTCGGCGAGCTGGCGGATCTTGTCGCCGGCGATGGCGGCCAGGGTCGAGGCCTTGTGGGGCTGGCCGCGCAGGAACGCCTGGGCGAAGTGCTTGGCCTGCTCGTAGGTGATCTGGCCGGGCATGGGGGGCTCGTTCGGGTTCACCGAGCAGTCGATGAGGCCGGGCCCCGGGTGGTCGAGCAGCGAGCGGATGGCGCCGGGCAGCTCGTGGGGGTCGGTGACCTTGGCGCCGAACGCGCCGCAGGCCGTGGCCCAGGCGGCGAAGTCGGGCTCGGGGTCCTGGTGGCGGACCTTGTACTCGGGGTAGCCGAGCACCATCTGCTCCCAGAGGATCTGGCCGTAGGAGTTGTTGTTGTTCACCACGACCTTGATCGGCAGCTCGTTGCGCACGGCGGTGAGCATCTCGGCCATGAGCATGGCGAAGCCGCCGTCGCCCACGAAGGCGATCACCTGGCGGTTCGGCTGGGCGTGCTGGATGGCGATGGCGTAGGGCAGCCCGGGCGCCATGGTGGCGAGGTTGCCGGACAGGTAGAACTCGCGATCGCCCCGGATGGTCCAGTGGCGGGCGGCCCAGGTGGCGATGGTGCCCGAGTCGCAGGTGAGCACGGCGTCGGACGCGGCCGCCTCGTCGATGGCGTGCATGAGGTACTGCGGGGCGATCGGCGAGCGATCGGGGTCCTCGAGCGCCGCCATGTCCTTGCGCCAGTCGGCCATCTTCTCGCGGTAGCGCTCGAGGTGGGCCTGGTCCTGGGGCGCCAGGCGGTCGAGCAGGGCCCGAACCCCGGTCTTCGAGTCGGCGAGCAGCGGGGCGTCGACGGGGAGGCGCAGCCCGATGAGCGACGGGTCCACGTCGATCTGCACCACCTTCACCTGGCCGGGCGAGGGGAGGTGCTTGGTGTACGGGAACGAGGTGCCCACCATCACGAGGGCGTCGCAGTCGTCCACCAGCTGCTCGCT
>JAGQSL010000431.1 GCA_020439525.1 Acidimicrobiales bacterium
TGATCGGCACACCGGAGTACCTGGCGCCCGAGGTCATCTCCACCGATGTCGTCACCTCGGCGGCCGACGTCTACGCCTGCGGGATCCTCCTCTACGAGCTGCTCGCCGGCCGCACCCCCTTCGCCGGCCAGGGGGCCGCCTACCAGATCATCCGGCGCCAGGTGGAGGCTCAGCCGCCTCCGGTCCTCGGCCTCCCCGAACCCCTCGAGAACCTGCTCCAGCAGCTGCTCCGCAAGGACCCGGCAGGTCGGCCCGACGCGGTGGCGGCGGCCGCCATGCTGCGGGCGCTGCTCCCCGATCTGGCCGGGGTCCCGACGCTCGCCGAGCAGCCCCCCGTGGACTGGAGCGAGCCGCGCGCCTTCGTCGACGCCCCCACCTCGGCCGATCGGGGCACCGGCACGATCATCCGGGGCGACGAGGGTGCCGAGGTGCTCGAGGAGCTGGCCGAGGCGCCCGTGTGGGTGCCACCAGTCGAGCCGGAGGCCGACGATCGAGGCACCCAGGTGGTGGACGCCCCGGTGCGGCCGCGCACGCCGGGCCCGACCATCGTCGAGACGCCGCCCGTGGCGCCGGTGAACCGGACCAAGAACCGACGGAACCTCCTGATCGCCGCCGGCGCCATCGTGGCCATCGCCGCGGTCGTGGCCGTCGCCCTGGCCCGGTCCGACGGCGGAGGCGACGACACGGCGGCGGCTGCCGACCTCGCCGCCGGCGCCACGACGGTGTCGGCTCAGAACCAACAGCTCGGCCTGCTCGCCATCGACCGGACCTACGAGGTCGAGCCTCCCGAGGAGGGCTCGGATGCGGGCCCGACGGTGGTGGGGGTGGTGACCTACCGGGCCGACGCCGACCTGAGCGTTCCGGCCGGTCCGGTCCGCGAGTACCTGTCGCCGTCGCTGCTGCTCCTCTCGACGGCCCAGCCCGTCTGGGAGGAGGGCGCCGCGGCCAACCGGAGCGACGGCGTCGTCGACCTCGACCTGCCCGAGCTGCAGCCCGGCGACGAGCACAGCTTCCGGTTCACGCTGAGCGACGTCGACTTCTCGCTGGCGGCACCTGAGGCGCAGGACGACGCGCCGGTGGACCCCGAACCGGTCCTGCAGGACGCGCTCGCCGACGCCGAGGACACCCTGGCCCGTGCCGTGGATGGCCTCCACAACCTGGCCGACCTGGATCGACCGCTGCGCTGGCTGGCGGTGAGCGGCGTGGGCGCGCAGCCGGCGGCCACCTACGGGAACCCGGGCGACCAGGTCCCGTTCTCGCTCCAGCTCCTCTACGGGCCCGACGAGGTCCCGCAGGAGCTCGACGGCGAGGTCCGCCTCGCGCTCGGTGGCGGCACCGACCCGATCTCGATCGTGGCCGACAACTGCAGCCGCGTCGGCCAGGAGGACCGCATCAAGCTGGTCGTGAACGGCACCACGTGCGAGTTCACCCCGAACCTCGGTCGCCTCCGCGGCTCACCGGCGACGATCGCCATCAACGCGTGATCGAGCGGCGCATCTCCGTGGTCGACGCGGCGAACCCGCGCGCCTCCGCCGCCCACCTGCTGATCCGAGGCGACGAGCACACGTCGATCGAGGAGATCCGCACCGGCCTGCTCGGCCATGCGCCCGCCGGGGCGGCCCTGTTCGTCGGCAGCTCGCTGTTCCCCACCGAGGGGACCCTCGGCGAGCTCCCGCTCGTCGACGGCGATCGGATCGGGTGGGGTGGCCCGGTGCAGCCGGCGGTCATCGATCGCCGGTGGACCCGCTGGGAGCTGCGCCTCGTCGGGGGACCAGCCGCGGGACGGGTCGTCGCCCTGCCTCCGGGCACGCACCAGCTCGGCCGGAAGGGGGCGAGCATCGCCGTGCCGACCGATCGGCTCATGTCGGGCACCCACCTCGAGATCGAGGTCGACGAGCACGGCGCGACGATCACCGACGTGGGCTCCGCGAACGGGACGCTCGTCGAGGGCATCGCCCTCGCGGCGAACGAGCCACGGACGCTCGACCCCGACGAGGTGGTCCAGGCCGGTTCCACGCTGCTGCGGGTCGTGCGGGCCACCGAGCCCGAGCTCAAGCTGGTGCCCCAGCCCGACGGCTCCCGGGGCCTCAACCGCCGGTTCCGCGTCGGCACCGAGGAGATCCCCTCGGAGGTGGCGTTCCCCGCGGTGCCCGAACCCGGCGAACGCCCGTCGCTGAACATCCTCATGATGATCATGCCGGCGGTGCTGATCGGCGGCCTCATGCTGGTCAACCCGAAGATGGGCAGCACGATGCTGCCGTTCATGCTGATGGGGCCGCTGCTCGGGCTGGGCGGGGCGTTCGGGCGGCGCAAGCAGCAGGAGAAGCGCAACGCCGCCGACTTCGCGAAGTACCAGGAGCAGGCGATCGCCGCGCGAGACAAGCTGCTCGAGGCCCGCGCCGAGGAGACCCGCATCGCCCGGGACCGAGCCCCCGACCCGGCGGCCGTGATCCAGTGCGCCCGGGCCGCCGGTCGGCTCCTCTGGGCGCGCCGGTCCACCGATCCCGACCTCCTCGAGCTGCGCGTCGGCAGCGCCGAGCGGCGCTCGACGGTGCGGGCCATGAACGCGACCGACGACGACGCGACGCTGTGGCAGATCCCGGCGACGGTGTCGCTCCCCGAGTTCGGCGGCCTCGGCATCGTCGGCGATCGGGAGCAGGGACGGGCGCTGGCGCGCAGCCTCGTGCTCCAGGCGGCCACCCTGCACTCCCCCGCCGAGGTGCGCATCGTGATCATCGCCGACGAGGACGGCGGCGAGGCGGCCTGGGGCTGGACCCGCTGGATCCCGCACTGCCGCTGGGCCTCCGACGAGCCGTTCGTGCTCGTGGGCTCGGATCCGGTGTCGACGCGCCACCGCCTCGAGGAGCTGCGCGACCTCATCCGGCGCCGTCGGGAGCTGCGCGCGCAGGAGCGCGACGCCGTGCTCGCGCCCTCGGTCCTCGTGGTCTACGACGGCGTGTCCCGACCGCTGTCGCTCGGGTTCGCCGAGGTGCTCCGCGACGGGCCGCCGTTGGGGATCCACGCCATCTCGGTCGACGAGGTGCAGGTTCCGGAGGGGTGCGCCGCCTCGGTCACCTTCACCGGGAACGGCGAGGCGCACCTCGAGAAGCAGGACCGGCCGACGCTGCGCCAGGTGCTCGTCGACCAGGTGGGCGTCGAGGACTGCGAGGTGGCGGCCCGCTGCCTGGCCCCGCTCCGGGTGATCGGCGAGGAGGGGGCCATCGAGCTCCCGCCCCAGCTGCGGCTGCTCGACGTGCTCAACCTGCCGACCCCCACCCCCGCGGGGGTCGCCGACCTGTGGGCCGCGAACACGCGCAACCCCGGCGCCCCGGTGGGGCTCACCACCGCAGGGGCCCTCCTCGTCGACCTGACCCGCGACGGCCCCCACGGGATCATCGCCGGCGCCAGCCGGTCCGGGAAGAGCGAGTTCCTGAAGACGTTCATCGCCAGCCTCGCCGCCCGGAACCACCCCGACGACCTGAGCTTCCTGTTCATCGACTTCAAGGGCGGCAACGACTACCAGGTGGCGGCGACGCTGCCGCACACGGTCGACCTGGCGACCCAGATCGACCAGTCCGGCTTCGAACGGTCCCTGCAGCTGCTCGACGCGGAGATCCTGCGTCGACAGGGCATCGCCAAGGAGCTCCAGACCTCGACGCTCGAGGGCTACTGGGCGGCGCAGGCCGGCCAGCCGGCCGGTTCGACACCGGTGATGGGCCGGCTGGTGGTGATCGTCGACGAGTTCGCCGAGCTCGCCCAGAAGAGCCCGATGCAGCTCGAGCGCCTCGTCAGCGTGGCCCGCGTCGGCGCCGCCTACGGGGTGCACCTCATCTTGGCCACCCAGCGACCGGCGGGCGTCGTGTCGGGCCAGATCGATGCCAACTCGCCGTTGCGGGTGTGCTTCCGCACCACCCAGAAGGAGCACTCGAACGACGTGCTCGGCTCGGGCCTCGCCGCCGAGATCGCCGAGCGCCACCGCGGCCGCGGCTACAAGAAGGCGCACCAGGAGCTGCCGCTCGAGTTCCAGTGCGCCCGCGTGGGCAACGCCCGGCCGGGCACCGACGCGGCGGCCGAGCCCCTCCAGATCGCCCAGCAGCCCTGGAGCGCCCTCGGCCACCTGCCGCCCGAGGAGGCGCGCCTCGGCGAGGTCCCCGATCCCGAGACCGACTTCTACGAGCTGGCGAAGGCGATCCGCCAGGCCGCGATCGACGCCGGCTGGACCCGCAACGCCGTCCCGTGGCCCAAGCCGCTGCCCACCGTCGTGGAGATCGGCGCGCTGCCACCGCTGGCCGCCGACGAGGCCACCGGGCGCGAGGTGCTCTTCGCCGTGGCCGACGATCCGCAGCGCCAGGCCCACCTGCCGGCGGTGATCGAGCTCGGCGCCGGCCACGTCGCCATCGCGGGCAGCGGTGGCACCGGCCGCTCGACCGCCCTGCGGACCGTGGCGGCGGCGGCCGCGCGCTCCCTGCCGGCGGACCACCTCCACCTCTTCGCGCTCGACGTGGCCGGTGGTGGGCTCGCCGGCCTCGCCGGGCTCCCCCACTGCGCGGGCGTCGCGTCCGACGACGCCGAGGTCACCGGACGCATCCTGGACCACATCGACGCCGCCATCCGGGACCGGCGCAGCGCGTTCGAATCGGTCGGGGCCGCCGACCTGGTCGAGTACAACCAGATCGTCGGCGACGACGGGCGCCTGCCGTGGCTGATGCTGCTCATCGACGGCTGGGAGATCCTCCACGAGGAGTCCCAGACGACCTCGGGCTCCGCGGTGCACGACCGGATCCTGCGCCTGCTCGCCGATGGCCAGCGCTTCGGCCTGCAAGCCGTGCTCGCCGGCGACCGGTGGGTGGCGAGCGGCAAGGTCGGGCGCGTCGTCGCCCACCGCTTCGTGCTGCGGTTCTTCTCCGACGTCGACTACGACGCCACCGGCCTGCGGTCGTCGCAGGTGCCCGAGCAGCTGCCGCCCGGCCGGGCGATCTGCGCCGACGACGGGCGCATCCACCAGATCGCCGTGCTCGGCGACGGCAGCGGCCCCGGCCAAGCCGAGGCGCTGCGCGCCCTCGTCGCCGAGCTCACCGAGCGGGACGCGGCGATCGACCCGGCCCGCCGACCTCGCCGCATCGTGTCGCTGCCGACCAAGGTGCTCCTCAGCGACCTGCTCGACGAGTCGCCCGAGGGCACCGGCCGGACCCCCGTGCTGCTCGGCGTGTCCGCCGCGAGCGGCGGCCCGCTGTGGGTCGACCTCGCCACCGATGCGCCCGGGTTCGTCGTGGCGGGCAAGCGCCGTTCGGGGCGCTCGAACGTGCTCCACGCCATGGCGGTCTCCGCGCTCGCCCAGGGCGTCCCGGTCGTGGCGATCGCCCCTCGCCCGTCGCCGATCGAGCGCTTGGACGGCCACCCCGGCGTCGTGGCCCTCTATCGCGGCGAGGCGGCAGCCGTCGCGACCTTCGACGACACCGCCGGCCTCGACCGGTTCCTCGTGCTCCTCGACGACATCGACAACCTCGACCCCATGCACGCTGGCATCGCGGCGATGGTCGCCCGCCCGCAGCCGGGCCGATCGATCGTCGTGGCCTCCACGATCGACCACGCGAAGAACACGGTCAGCGGGTTCCTCGGCCAGATCCGCCGGTCCCGCTCGGGGGTGCTGATCTGCCCGGAGTCCCCCTACGACGGCGGGGCGCTGGGAGGCTCCAACCTGCCTCGCAACCTCGTCTTCGGCCAGCCGGAGGGCCGGGCGGTGATCTCCGTGGCCGGCGAGTACGGCATCGTCCAGCTCGCCAAGGTCGAGGCCTGACGGCTTCCCTACCCCACCACGTCGGCCGTGTCGGCCCGCTCCTCGGCGGTGGCTTCGTCGCCGGCCGTGGTGGCGGCGATCGAGCGGAGGGCGCCCAGGCGAGCCCACACCTCGAGCGACCCGCGGTCTTCGAGCACGAGGCGGTCCTCTGCCGTGGACCGAGCCGTCCAGATCGGCGCGCCGGGGCCACCGTCGACGACGGTGAGACCGCCCGGGGCCCCGCCGGCCGGGAACCACTGGACCGTCCACACGACGGCCACCGGGCCGAAGCTCTCGATGCTCGCACCATCTCGGAGGGCGGTGGCGAGCTCGACCCGCTCCACGAGCGCCTGGGCGCCCGTCGCGTCGGCCCGGACCCCGAAGCCCACGGCGTCGGCGAGCAGCGACGGGAGGAAGGCGGGATCGGCGAACGAGGCGGGCAAGGGCTCGTTCGGGCCGCCCTCGGGGTGGAGCACGACCAGGTCACGCCCCACCCATCCGTCGAGGATCGCCTTGAGGTCGGGCATCTCGACGTGCACCCGCAAGGTCATCGCCGGGGTGCTCACGGCGGCGGCGAGCTGCCGTCGATCCTGGCGGTCGAGCTCGACGGCGAGACCGAAGCCGTCGAGGTCCAGCAGCTGCTGGCGGGTGAGGGTGCGGGTCGCCACCTCGATCAGGCAGCGACCCGCAGCGAGCCGAGGACCGCGTCGAGCACGGCACCCTCGACGCCGATGCGGTCGGTCGCGACCGTCGCCGTGGCCACGACGAGCACGTCGTCCACCCCGCGCACGAGGTGCCGGTGCACCGTGAGCGGCGAGCGGTCGAGGGCGTAGCCGAAGCGGACCCGCTCGCCGCGCAACCGGGCGGAGGTGGCCCCGCGCTCGACGGTGACGTTCCCCGGCAGGTCGTCGATGCCGGCGAGCAGCTCCGACGCCGCGCTCGGATCTTCGTAGACGACGATGTTGCCGGCGAACGAGCCGCCTCGGTGCCCGGGCGCGATCACGACGCAATCGTCGCCGTGGGCCACGGTCCAGCCACCGGGCACGTCGGCCTCGAGGCCGCCCGGGAGCTGCGCCACGGTCGGGTACCGCGGCGTGCCACCATCGGCCTCGGAGCGCCCGGCGGCGGCCGCCACCGACCGGCGCTCGACCTCGTCGAGGGTGCGACGTCCGAGCGCACGGCGCCCGAGGTCGAGCCAGCGGTCGCCGAAGCCGGCGGTGGTGCCCGATCGCCCCATCCGCTCCCCGACGATCACCATGCCGGCGGCCGCGCCCGCGGCCGCACCGACGATCGGCACGACCGTGCCCCAGTCGATCTCCGCGGGGCCGCTGCGGCGCCCGACGCCGTCGGCGCCAGCGGCCACGACCGTGCGAGGCGCGTTGCGTCGGCGCGACCCGGCGGTCGCCGGTCCGGCACCGGGGTCGTCGGCGGTCGTCCCGGTGGCGCTGGTCGAGCTCGCGCCACCGGGTGCGGCCGAGGCCAGCACCTCCCCACCGCCGGACCGCAGGCGTCCGTAGACCGCTGCGCCGCCTCCGGCGAGGAGCGCCGCACCGCCGGCTCCGAGGCCGATGGTGGTCGCCGCGCCGAGCCCGCCCGATCCGGCGCCGCCATCAGCGCCGGAGCCCGGGGAGGCGACGGGGAACATCGGATCGCCGGGACCGGCGACATCGCCCGGCGACCCGGCACCCGATCCACCGATCGTGGTCGCCGGGACGCGCCCGACCGACGGTCCTCCACCCCCACCAGCGGGATCGGTCGGGGTGGGGATCGACGGCGCGGGGGCCGTCGATCCCACCGGATCGGCCGAGGGCCCCCCGGGCCCACCGCCGTCGCCGATGTCGGGTCCACCGGGTCCACCGGCCACGGTCGACACCTCGGAGGCGCGCATGGTGACGGCATGGACGCGGTCCTTGACGTCGCTGAGCGAGGTGGCCAGGGACCGATCGGTGTCGAGGCGCCGGCGGCGCACGTTCTCGAGCTGCTGCTGGGCCGCGGTGACCTGCCGGTTCGGCTCGTTCGCCTCGGTGACGAGCTGCTCGATGTCGTGGGCCATCTCCGGCGTCCGGCCCGGTCGGCGGCGCAGGTCTTCGGCGTGCTTGGCGAAGCGGAGGCGCCGGAGCTCGGCCCCCTCGCCCTCCTTGATCCGCCGAGCCGCCTCCTGCTTGAGCGCATCGATCCGCTCCGCGTACCGCTGGAGCGCGTCCGACGCCGAACGCAGCTGCGGCGCCAGGTCATCGATGATCAGGCGGCCGAAGAGCGGACCGACGGTGGTGAAGCCACGGTGGAAGGCACCCGACCACCGTGCGCTGTCGGCGAGCACGGCGTCGACGGTCCGGAGCACCTCCTGGGCATCGGCGATGAGGTCGTCGGCCAGGTGGTTCGAGCGTCGGGCCAGATCGCGGACCTGGTTGGTGTTCCCGGGGACGTACGTGTCGGGCGTGCCGAGCACGCGCTGGACGAGGACCGTCGGCGGATACGACGTCGGCGTCGTGGTCTCCACCACCTTCGTGATCCCGTCCACGGAACCGGTCGAGCTCATCAGAGGAACCCCCCCAGGTTCGTCGTCAACCGTCGGTCGACGTCCTCCATCGCCTGGGCGGCGAACTCGATGGCGCGCGCCAGCTCGCGCAGCTGCTCGGCCAGCTCGTCGCGCGCTCGGGTCGTCTGGCGACACAGCGCGGTGAACGACTGTTCCGGGGCCGGGCTGCCGCCAGTGAACGCGTCGCCGATCGGGAACGTCGTCGTCCGGCTCTGCATCTGGGACGCGATGCGACGCAACCGTCCCGCGATGTCGTTGAGCGTGCTCGTGTCGCACGCCACCACCTGGGCCATCTCGCAGCTCCCTCCCACGTCGCGCCGCCGGCAACGGTAGGGAAGATCCCCCGCGCGTCGCAGGGAGCGCAACGCGCGTCGAGCGAGGGCCGCTGCGAGGGGCCCGCAGGGGACGACGGCCCCCGGTACGATGCCTGCCCCATGGCGGGGAGGACGGGTGCCAGCCCGTGGCGGAGGCCCTTCGGGCCCACGATCTCGATGGCGCTCGTGGGCGTCGTGCTGGTCGCCGGCACCGTCTGGGCGATCGGTCGATGGCGCGAGCCCCGCTACGAGGCGGTGGCGCAGGTCCGCATCGCCGTCCCCGCCGACGATGCGGTCGAGGGGGCGCGGGGCGGCGATGACGTGCTCGCCCGCCTCCGGTCCTCCTCGCTGCAGGAGGCGATCGCGGCGTCGACGAGCAGCAGCCTCGATGTCGAGCGTTCGCTGCGGGTGGCGCGCCACGACGGGACCGCCGACGTCTACGACCTGCGCGCGTCGGGACGTCCGGCGCTCGACGTGCAACGGCTCGCCAACGATGCCGCCGGGGTGGTGCTCGTCCTCGAGCGCGAGCGGTGGACGACCGAGGTGACCCGGCGGGCCGACGCGCTCGACGCTCGATCGGCCGCGCTCGATCGCCAGGTCGCGCTGCTCATCGAACCGGGGACCTATGACGGAGACGCCGTCGTCGAGCTGGTCCAGACCAGCGCGCAGCTCACCGGCGACGCCGACGCCCTGCGGGCGGCCGCTGCGGACCCTGACCGCGCCGGGCCGACCCTGGAGGCCCGCGCCGCGCTGCCACGCCAGGCCGAGCGGACCGTCGGACCCCTCGTCGTGCTCCTGCTCGTCGCCGCGGCGGCCACCCTCGCTGCCCTCGCCCACCGCCGCTTCGGTCGTGACGCGAGGTCCGTGGGCTCCGGTGGCTGGACGAGGCTGGACGATCCCTCGGTGCCGATCGCCGTGCTGTCCGAACCGCCGGGAGGCGGCGACGAGGAGCGCGGCGACCTCGATGCCCTGGAGGAGCTGGTGCTGCGCTCGTCGACCGATCGCCGGGTGGTCCTGGTGCTCCCGGTCACCACGCGCGCCCCCGCCGCCGGGGTCGCCGCCGGCCTCGCCCGCGCGCTCGCCGGAAGGGGCCGGCCGGTGGCAGCCGTGGACCTCGCCGGCGATGCCGCGGCCGTGCACGAGGTGCTCGGCGTCGCGCTCGCGCCCGGGCTCTCCGACGTCGTGAGCGGTGCGGCGCTGTCGTCCTCCCTGCAGCAGGCCGACGGCATCGCCGTGCTGGCAGCGGGTGGGGCGATCGCCATCGACGGGCCGGACCGCACGGCCCGGCACCGTCGAGGCGTCGTGGCGGCGCTCGCCGCCCTCGAGCGCTCGGCGGACACCGTCATCGCCGTGGCCCCCGTGGCCGGCGGGGGCGAGCGCGATGGCCTCCTCGAGCTCGTCGACCTCGTGGTGCTCGTGGTCGACGGGGCGACGACGCGCCGGTGGGAGCTGGAGGCGGCGCTCGGTTCGGTCGCGAGCTCGCCGGCCCAGCTCGCCGGCGTCGCGATCGTTCGCACCGACCCCGAACCTCGCACGCCACGCTCGCCCCAGCTGACCCTCACGCGTCGCTGATCAGCCGCAGGTGAGGCCGCGGGCCGCCTGGATCACGTCGCACACCTGTCGCCACGACGGCAGCACCCGGGTGATCACCGCGCCCGACCCGGCGGGGATCGGCGCCATGCCCATCGCTTCGCTCAGGCGGGTGCGGATGGTGATCGTCTGGCGCCTGGACAGGGAGGGCTCGGGCGCGTCGAACTCGTCGGCGAGGCCGTGCTCGCGGACCAGCTCGAGCCCGGCACCGGGTCGGGATCGGGTCGTCAGCCCGAGCGGTCGGAGCCGGTCGGCGAGCTCCCGTGGCGAGCTCCCCGTGGACCGCCCGCCGAGCACCAGGTGCCGGAGGTCCGCGGCATCGGTCACCGCGGCTCGATCGATGAGCCGGTCGGCACCGACCTCGAGCATCCGCAGCTCGGCGATGCCGTACGGGTCGGAGGGGAGGAGGGCGACGACCTTCGGGGGATCGAGCGCGGCCTTCAGGCGGGCGACGACGTTCGCGCCGCCGAGCCGGTCCCAGTCGTCCGGGCGGCTGAAGGCGTCGACCACGACGAGGTCCAAGCCCGCCAGGGCGCCGGTGCACGCCATCGCATCCCGGTGGTCAGCGACCGCCGCGACCCGGTGGTGCGCGCACTCGGCGATGGCCGTGGCCATGCCTCGGCGATACCACTCGTTCGAGATCACCACGCCAACCGACGTCTGCTCTTGCACTCCGCCCCCACCCCGCCGTGGGCGCCCGCCGCCCATCCGCCCCCGAACGGTATCGCAGCGGTGGCCGCCTGGCGAGCGATCGCGACGCTCCCGTCGCCGGTGCCCGTGGCGGCGCGCCGGTGCGCCGAGCGCCCTAGGGATGCTCGACCTCGTCGCCCGCCACCGCCACTTGGGCGCGCCCGGCGCGCTTGGCCTCGTAGAGGGCGGCGTCGGCTCGGGCCAGCACGCCGTCGGCGTCCTCTCCGGGCTGGGGCCGGGCGACGCCGACCGAGGCCCGAACGTCGATGGCGACGCCGTCGAGCACCAGCTCGCCCGAGACCGCCTCGAGCACGCGCTGGCCGACCCCGGCGGCATCCTCGTCGCTGGCGACGCCGCCGAAGAACGCCGCGAACTCGTCGCCGCCCAGCCGGCCCACCACGTCGCGGGGCCGTTCGCCTTCGTCGTGCCGGGTGGCCCCCGCCATCCGGCGCGCCACCTCCCGGAGCACCTCATCGCCGGTCCGGTGGCCGCGCCCGTCGTTGATGGCCTTGAACCCGTCGAGGTCGAGGTACAGCACCGCGAGCTGGGGATCGGCGGTGCCGGCGAGCGCAGCGTCGAGCTGGTCGAGGAAGTGGTTGCGGTTGGCCAGCCCGGTGAGGCCGTCGTGTCGGGCCTGGTGGGCGAGCTGCTCCTCGAGGGCGCGCCGATCGGAGATGTCGCGCAGGGTCTGCACCACACCCTGCACCGCCGGGTCGTCGATCAGGTTCCGGCCCACGACCTCCGCCCACACCCACGACCCGTCGCGATGGCGGATGCGCAGCACGCTTCGGTACGAGCGCCCGGGGCCCGAGCGCACGTCCTCGGCGGTGCGGGCCGCCTCGGGCAGGTCGTCGGGGTGGATGAGCTCGTAGGTGCGCAGCGCGGTGAACTCGTCGGGGGTGTAGCCGAGCACGTCGGCGACCGACGGGCTGACGAACGCGATCGACCGATCCTCGCGGTGGATGAACACCACCTCGTCGATCAGGTGGCCGAGCGCCGCGTACCAGAGCGTCGGCTCCTCCTCGTTCGTCATCCCGGCGAGCCTATGGGCGCTGGTCGTCGACGGATGACCCGAGCCCTCCGTCAGGAGTGGGCCGTCCCGGCGGGTCCACCCGGTCGCAGCAGCTGGTCGAGCGCGGCGTGGAACTGGTCGTCGAGCGCCGCCGCGTCGAGCTCCGTGAAGGGCTGGAACCGGACCCGCATCGTGACCCACCCCACGACGAGGCTGAGGGCGATGGCGACCTGCGCACGGTCGGGGCCGGGCTGAGCCGCGTGCTGGAGCTTCTCGTGCAGCGCCGCCAACGCCGGGACCTGCGTCGGGTAGGACGGGTTCGAACCGACCCGGAACGCCGAGCTCAGCGCGGCGAGGTCGATGGGGTTGTCGATGAGGTACGCCGCCGCGACGTGGGCGGCATCGGGCGGGTCGGCGGCCTCGATGGCCGCCGCGAACTCGTCGAGGATGGATGCGGCGGCGGCGGTGACCAGGGCGTCACGGCCGTCGAAGTAGCGGTTGATGAGGCTGGGCTGGAGGCCGGCCTCCTCACCGATGGCTCGAACGGTCAGCTCGTGGGCGGGCACCGCGACCAGGAGCCGGCGCGTCGCGGCCAGCAGCAGCTCTCGGATCTCGGGTGCCGAACGGCGACCGCTCACCAGGTGGGGGTCGCGGGTCGCGGCCATCGGCCCTGCTTACAACATCCCTCGACAGCTTGTGAACGCGTGATTACATTTGCCCGCAGGCAACGGTGAGAACGGGAGGGGTCATGGGGTTCGAGGATGGCGAGCGATGCCCGCGAGCGCGGCGCGACGGGCTGACGGTCGAGACGATCGACAACGAGGTCCTGGTCTTCGATGAGGTCGCCCAGCGCGTGCACTGCCTGAACCGTGCGGCCGCGCTGGTGTGGGAGTGCTGCGATGGCACGACGCCGGTCGCCGAGATCGCCGACAAGCTCGGGAGCGACCTCGGGGCCGCGGCCGACGAGGAGGTCGTCCACTTCGCCCTGCGCCAGCTGGCCGAGCAGGACCTGCTCGAGGACGCGCCGGCGCTGCCGAGCGACGGCGGCGTGACCCGCCGCCAGCTGCTCGCCCGCTTGGGCGTCGCCGCGGTCGTCGTGCCGGTCGTCACCTCGATCGTCGCTCCCAGCCCCGCCGCGGCGGCCAGCGGGCCCGGCGGCTTGACGGAGACGACCACCAGCGTGACGGGAACGATCACGGGCGTCGGCTGAGATGCGTCGGAACCGCCGGCCGCGAGGCGGTCCGACCCGGCGCGGACGAGGCCCGCGTCGGTGAGCCCCCGGTCCGAGTTCCGCGGGGAATCCCTCGTCTTCATCCTCTCCCAGCACCGCTCCGGTTCGACGCTCCTGCAGCAGGTGCTGGGCGGCCACTCGCAGATCCTCACGGACGCCGAGTCGTTCGTCATGCTGCACCCCCTCTACGCCCTGAAGACCACCGGCTTCCGGGCGGAGTACCAGGAGTGGGAGGCGCGCGTCGCGGTGCACGAGTTCCTCGAGCACCTTGCCGGCGGGGAGGAGACCTACATCGAGGCCCTGCGGGCCATGGCGGCCGTGCTCTACGGGAGGGCGCTCGAGGGCACCGGCAAGCAGTACTTCCTCGACAAGACGCCTCGCTACGCCGGCGTCATCCCCGAGCTGCACCGCGTGCTGCCCGAAGCGACGTACATCTTCCTCTTGCGCAACCCGATGGCCATCATCGCCTCGATGGTCGAGCGCATCGACCGACCGTCGACGTACCAGCGCTACACGCTCGTCCGCAACGACACCGTCCTCGCTCCCGGGCGGCTCCTCGCCGGCATCGACCTGCTCGGGCCCGATGCCATCGTCGTCCACTACGAGGACCTGGTGACGGACCCCGCGGGCGTCGTCGCCGGCATCTGCGAACGGATCGGCGTCGACTTCGAGCCGGCGATGATCGACTACGGAGACCGCCCGCTGCCCAAGGGCCGCTTCTACGACCGGCGCGGCGTCCCCAAGCACCGCCGCCCCCAGCCCGAGAGCCTGCACAAGTGGCGCGCCCTGGCCGACGATCCGCAGCGGCGCCACATCGCTCGGTCCATCCTGATGGAGCTCGGTCCCGACGTGGTGGCACGGCTGGGCTACTCGTTCGACGAGCTCCTCGCCGGCGTGTCGGGCGGTCCTGAGGGGACCGTCGTGTGCCCGTGGCCGTCGCTCATGTTGCCCGCCGTCGCCGCCGACGCGTACCTCGAGGCCTTCCCGGGCACCGGCGACTTCCCGCCGGGCACGACCGAGCGGCGCATCCGGCCCGCGACCCCGGCGCGGATCAGCGTGGTGATCCCCACCCACGGCAGCCCGGCGCGCTTCGAGCGCGCCGTGCGCTCGGTGCTGCTCCAGGCACGCCCGAACGTGGAGGTGATCGTCGCGCCCGACGCGACGCAGCCCGGCAGCGAGGCGATGGTCGAGAAGTACCGCCCCTGGCTCGCGGCGGTGACCGAGCCCGCGCCGGGGGGCTTCTTCGATGCGGTGCAGCGCGGGCTGGAGTGCGCCACCGGCGATGTGCTGA
>JAGQSL010000432.1 GCA_020439525.1 Acidimicrobiales bacterium
CGCTCGCCCGCCTCGACCGCCGGCCGGGTGAGGATGATGCGATCGACCTCCTTGGCCTGGAGCGACTGCACCGCCATGGCGACCGCCAGCCAGCTCTTCCCCGTGCCCGCCGGGCCGATGCCGAACGTGATGGTGTTGGCGGCGATGGCATCGATGTAGCGCTTCTGGCCCGCCGTCTTGGGTCGCACGTGGCGGCCCCGAGCCGCCCGCAGGACCTCGGTGGTGAGGACCTCGGCGGGCCGCTCATCGGCGCGCAGCATGTCGATCGTGCGCCCGAGCAGCGACGGGTCGAGGTCCTGGCCGGCCTGGAGGAGGGTGATCAGCTCGCCGAAGAGGCGCCCCACGCGGTCCGCGTCGGGGCCGCCCACGGCGATCTCGTTGCCGCGGACGTGCACCGTCGCATCGGGGAACTCGGCTTCGACGATGCGCAGCAGCTCGTCGCGCTCACCGAGCAGGGGCCGCATGAGGTGGTTCCCGGGGACGTGGATGGTGAGCTGCGTCGTGGTCAAGGTGTGCCTTCTGCGGGGATCGCCCCAGCGTATCGCTGCGCCGGCCGCGGCCTCGGCTGCGTTCGGGCCGATCCTGATGAGTAGCAGCCAGGGATCGCTCGCCGATCGACCGGTACGGTCGTCGCCTCGTGGGAACCAGCGCCGACGACGCCCTCCGCTCGCTGGTCGGCACGGTCCGCCGCGCCGATGCGGCCCTGGGGCGTCGGCGCGAGGGCTGGCGGGATCGTCGCCGGGCCGCCGAGCTCGGCATCGACGGCGCGCTGCTCGCCGCCACCGCCGCGGCGGCCCCCACCGTGGTGCACCTCGCCGACGGGCGGACGCGGCACGTCGAGGTCCGATCGGTCCACCCGGAGCACGCGGTGGTGGGCCTCGACGGGGCCACCGCCCTGCTGGCGCTGCGGGCCGTGGCGGTGGTGGAGGGCGCCGCCGACGACGTGCGCGAGCTCACCGATCGGGCGGCGCGCACGGCCGGGGTGGTGGGCCACGAGACCCTGGCCGACGTGCTCGAGCGCCTCGCCCCGCTCGCCGTCGAGGTCTTGGTGCGCCACGGCCCGACCGTCGCCGGGGTGCTGCGCGCCGTCGGGCTCGAGACCCTGGTCGTGGCGGGCGCCACGGGGCCGCGGGTCGTCGCGCTCGACGCGGTGGCGATGGTGGTGCTGGTGGACCCGCACCGGTGAGAGGTCAGTCGTCGTCGCGCTCGCCCTTGTCGCCGCTGCCGACGACCTCCGGGTACAGGTGCTCGAGGGTGCCCGGCGTGATGCGGCTGGCGTCGATGAACGCCTCGACGTCCTGCTGCTGCAAGCGGATGACCCGACCGAAGCGGTAGCCGGGGATCTGGCCCTCGTCGATGAAGCGGTAGAGCGTGCGGGGCGTGATCCCGAGGTACTTGGCGGCCTCGGCCGTGCTGAGCCATTGGATGGGGGTGGACATGTCGGACACGATAGCGAAGTCACGTCATTTCATGTCCAGCCATGCTTCGCAAGAGGAGCAGGTCACGGACCGTGGTCAGTCCGACGTCGCCGGCTGGATCACGCCGAGCGCGCCGCAGCAGCCGTAGCGGCGCTCGTCGGGCGGCGGCGGCAGGAC
>JAGQSL010000433.1 GCA_020439525.1 Acidimicrobiales bacterium
CGTCCGATCCGCTCGAGTGCCTGCGGGTGCTCGAGATCGAGCTGGCGCTCGCCGACCTCGAGACCGTCGAGAGCCGCGTCGAGAAGCGCCGCAAGGCCGCCAAGCAGGACAAGTCGCTCACCGAGGTCGTCGACGCCCTCGACGCCGCCCGCGCCCTGCTCGCCGAGGGCGTCCCGATCTACCGGGGCACGCTCACCGAGGCGCAGCGAGAGGCCCTGAAGCCCGAGTTCCTGCTGACCAACAAGCCGGTGCTCGCCCTGGTGAACGTGGGCGAGGACGACCTGGAGCGCATCCCCGAGATCGTCGCTCCCGTCGAGGCGGAGCTGTCGGGGCGGGCCGAGGTCATCGGGATGTGCGTGCAGCTCGAAGCCGAAGCCGCCCAGTTCTCGGGCGCCGAGCGCCTCGAGATGCTGGAGGCGCTCGGGCTGGGCGAGGGCGGGCTCGAGCGGTTCATCCACGCCGCCTACCAGCTGATGGGCCTGCGGACGTTCCTCACGACGGGCGAGAAGGAGAGCCGGGCCTGGACCTTCCGGGCCGGCTACCGGGCGCCGCAGTGCGCCGGGCGCATCCACACCGACTTCGAGCGCGGCTTCATCCGGGCCGAGGTGATCCNNTGGGACGAGCTCCTCGAGATCGGCTCGTGGAGCAAGGCCCGCGAGGTCGGCAAGCTTCGGGTGGAGGGCAAGGACTACGAGGTGGCCGATGGCGATGTCCTCGAGTTCCGCTTCAACGTCTGACCGCCCCGGCGCCGCGGGCGGGCGGCTGGTCCTCGTCGGCACGCCCATCGGCAACCTGGGCGACCTCGCGCCACGGGCGATCGAGGCGCTGGCCGGCGCCGACCTGGTCTGCTGCGAGGACACCCGACGGACCGGACGGCTCCTCGAGCACGCGGGGGTGCGGGCGCGCGCGCTGCGGGTCGCCAACGAGCACACCGAGGGCGCGGTGGCCGCCGAGGTCGCCGAGCGGGTGGTGCGTGGCGAGGTCGTGGCCGTGGTGAGCGACGCCGGGATGCCCGGCATCTCCGATCCGGGCGAGCGCCTGGTGGCGGCCGTGGTGGCGGCCGGCGGGATCGTCGAGGTCGTCCCGGGGCCCTCGTCCGCCCTCGCCGCGCTGGTGGCGAGCGGGCTGCCCACCGGGCGCTTCGCGTTCGAGGGGTTCCTGCCCCGGAAGGGGTCGGGACGCACCGAGCGGCTGGCGGCGGTCGCCGCCGAGCGCCGGACCACCGTGCTTTTCGAGGCCCCGCACCGCCTCGTGCGCACGCTGTCCGACCTGGTCGACGCCTGCGGGCCGGACCGCGAGGTGAGCGTGGCGCGCGAGCTCACCAAGCTCCACGAGGAGCACCGGAGGAGCCGCCTGGGCGACGCCCTCGCCCAGGCCCGGGCATCGGAGCCGCGGGGCGAGCACGTGATCGTGCTCGCCGGCGCGCCGGCGCCGGCCGAGGTCGACGACGCCGCCATCCGCGAGGCGCTCGATCGGCTCCGCGCCGCCGGGCTGTCGACCCGCGACGCGGTCGCCGACGTGGCCAGCGCGTTGGGGGTCCCCAAGCGGCGGGTCTACGACCTCGCCACCGGGTGATCGGGGCGATCGGCGAGGTCTACCGTCCCCGCATGCTCATCTCCACGACCTTCGACCTGGCGGGCTACGACGTCGTCGCCAACCTCGGTGAGGTGTTCGGCCTCACCGTCCGCTCCCGCAACATCGGCGCCGGGTGCATCGCCGGGCTGCGCTCGATCGGGGGCGGCGAGATCCCCGAGTTCACCAAGCTGCTCGTGCAGAGCCGCAACGAGGCGATGGCCCGCATGGTGGAGGAGGCAGCCGCTCGCGGGGCGAACGCGGTGATCGGCATGCGCTTCGACGGCGGGGCCTTCGGCCAGTGGTCGGAGATCTGCGCCTACGGCACCGCGGTGTGGGTCGACCCGGTGTCCGACTACGCCAAGCAGCAGCACGCCGCGCTCGCCCAGGGAGGTCGGGCCCCGCACCAGGCCGGCTACTCGCCCCAGGTCAGCGAGTGGTCGCCCGCCCCGCCTCCTGGCGCGGTCCCGGGCACCTGACGCCGTGGTCGTCAGCGATCCGGCGGCCGCGCTGCTCCGGCTCGTCACCCGGCACGGCGATCCGCCGCCCGAGCACGCCGAGCCGGCCGAGCAGGTCGAGGCCGACCTCGTCCGGCGGCGCTTCGGCCTCGCGCTGCCGCCGCCCTTCGCCAGGCCGGTCGTCGACGACGGTGGGCCGATCCGTCGAGCCCTCGCCGAGGACGGCCCGGCGATCGCCGCGGTGAAGTGGCGGGCCTTCGGCGCTTCGTACCGCGGTGGGGTGCTGAGCGACGACTTCCTCGACCGGCGCGACGTCGTGCCGCCCGCGTCCTTCTGGATCGGCCGAGCCATGGTGCCCCCCTCCCCGCAGCACCGGCTCCTCGTGTGGGGGCGGCCCGGCACGGTCCGGGGCTACTGCGATGCCGGGCCTGTCCACCCCGATGACGCCGACCCCGACCATCCCGGCGCGGGCGAGGTGTACGAGCTGTACGTCGATCCCACCGCTCAGGGGCGCGGCGGCGGGGGGCGGTTGCTCGATGCGGCGCTCCGCTGGTTCGCCGACCTGGGTCTCGCGCGCATCGAGCTGTCCACCCTCGCCTCCAACCCGAGCGCCCAGGCGTTCTACGAAGCTCGGGGGTGGTCGCGAACGGGACGGGTGCAGCACGTGGACCTCGGGGTCGTCGCCTTCGACGAGGTCCGGTACGCGACGTCGATCGGGCCGGTGCCGCCGTAGCATCGACGGCGTGACCGACGGCCCGGATCCCGAGCGCTCCCCGGAGCTCGACCCGGACGTGCTGGCCCTCCTCGAGCCCTGGAACCTCGACGTCGCCGATGCCGACGAGGGCGAGGTTCCCGAGGGCGGCCGACCCGGCGGTCCGTCGCGGGTGGCGTCGTGGAGCCGATCGTCGCTGCTCGGGGCGGTGATGACGGGCTACGCGCTCGGGCTGCGCGAGATCCTCGATCCGCCGGCCGAGGAGCAGATCGTCATCGAGGTCGATGCCAGCGGCGAGCCCCACGACCTGCCCATCGCGCTCCTGCTCGACCCGGACTCGCCCGAGGGGAGCCTGTGCATCGTGCGTCGCGACCCGCCGCCCCCGGTGGTGTGACCCTCCGGCCAAATCCGAACATTCACTCGAAAATAGGTCTTTTGGCCCATGCGGCCGGCCCGGGCCAGCGTGTTGAATCGCGTTCGCGAACTTGTCCTTCGGGGCGATGAGCGCTCTGCACCACGGTGCGGGGGGAGGTGTCCGGCAGACGGTTCGGGGGGAGCGTCGGTCGGAAGGGAGTCGGGGGTGTCGGTTCACCGGCACCCCCGTCCCGCGTCC